>JAMOUE010000161.1 GCA_027068235.1 Deltaproteobacteria bacterium
AAAAAACATTTAGGAGTTGAGGCAAAAAGAAGCGATGGTGCTATTTTTACCTTTTTCAATCTTCCTCTTATTGAAGGCTGCATAAATATCTTGACAGCAGTGCCTAGAAACTACATCCACCCATCTGCTCTAATTTTGAAAAAGATTCTTATGGTTATGGAGATCGGCTTTTTCCTCGGAATCCTGCCACTTTTTTTCATTGCACTGTATATAAGAAAACAGCGCAAACAGCTTCTAAGAGAACGAACTCTAAGGAAAAGACACACCTATCTTCTTGATTCATTTATTCAGAATAATGAAAACGGATTTGTATCTCTTGAGTGTGAAAGCCTAAAGATTTTAGAGGTCAACAAAGGTATGTGTGAACTTGTTGACATGAGCGAAGAAGAGCTAAAAGGCATGAGCTTTCTAGACCTTGTTGATCCAAAAGATCTTTCTCTTCTTGAAGAAAAAATAAAAAATTGCACAAAAGGGCACATGCACACTCGTTTAAATCTCATTGGACGCTATGGACAAATCTTACCAGTGATTTTTGATTTCCATATCATTAAGGCCACTGAAGAAATTCAGGAGCCCCTATGTTATGCTTTTGTGGTTGATTTCAGAAAAGGGCTGAGAGATTCAGATAGGATGAGAATCCTTGAAACTGCTCTTGAACAAAGCCCAACAAGTATTCTAATAACAGATAAAGATGGTAATATTGAATATGTAAATCCTACCTTTGAACAATTAACTGGATATTCTAAACAACAGGTTCTAGGACTAAATCCAAAGATTCTTAAAAGCGGCTATCATGATAATCAATTTTATAAGGAATTATGGGATACCATTACATCTGGTAGGGTATGGAGAGGAAGAATTTACAATAGAAAAAAAGATGGGACATTTTTTTGGGAAAATGCTGTAATAGCCCCAGTCAAGGATGAACAGGGAAAAATAGAACATTACATAGCCATAAAAGATGACATTACAGAACTTGTAACTTTGGAAAAAAATCTTAGTAACAAAGTTGCTGAATTAGAGTTAATTATGAAGCATGCTGGGGTGGGGATTGCTCACATCAGAAATAGAAAGATACTCAAAGCAAATACAGCCGTTGCGCAGATGCTAGGCTATTCAGTTGAAGAGCTTGAAGGAGAAGAAACCAAAAAATTCTTTGAATCAGAAGAAGAATGGCAACGGATTGGAGAGGAAATTTATCCAAAATTGTTAAGGGGAGAGGTAGTAAATTTTGAATATAAAGTAAACAATGCCCCGCAAGGAGAGCTGTGGCTTGATGTAAAGGCATCTGCAGTCGATCATGGTAACATAGAAGAGGTGGATACTGTCTGGGTCTTCCACAATATCACTGAAATAAAATTCCTTGAACAACGTCTTATTAGGGCAAAAGAGAGGGCTGAGGCAGCAAATAAGGCCAAAAGCGACTTTCTTGCCAACATGAGCCATGAAATAAGAACACCTCTAAGTGCCATCATTGGTATGAGCAAACTGCTTCAAGAAACGGAGCTAAATGAGGAGCAACAACAATATATTCAAACCATAGTCAGCTCATCTGAATTCCTACTAGGGCTTATAAATGACATACTTGACTTCTCAAAGATTGAGGCTGGAGAATTGTTTCTAGAGAAACGGCCTTTCCACATAGATGAATTGCTTCAACATATAAAAACAATTATGGCACCACTGGCAAAGGAAAAAGGCCTTAAGCTAAAAATAGAAAGAGCCCCTCAGATGCCTACCGCCTTTATTGGCGATAGAACCAGAATAAGCCAAATCCTTATTAATCTTGTTAATAATGCCATCAAATTTACTGATCATGGGGAAGTTTCTGTTTATGTTAGCGTGGATGAGATAAAAAACAATGAAATAGCTACCTTGAGCATCAAGGTAGCTGACACTGGAATAGGCATAGCGGAAAAAGATTTAGAAAAGATTTTCATCGCCTTTCAGCAGTCCGACTCCTCAATTAGTAGGAAGTTTGGAGGCACAGGTCTAGGCCTTGCTATCTGCAAAAGATTGGTTGAGATGATGGGTGGCACCATAGGCGTTCACAGCGAAATAGGAAAAGGTAGCACCTTTTCCTTCACCATCCGCTGTAAACTTCACCATGATTCCCTGGATGAATCCCTGCAAAACATACAAAAAGATCAGGATTACAGCATGATACATGATAAATTAAACATTCTACTAGCAGAAGACAATCCTGCCAATCAGACCCTTTCCATGATTCTACTTACAAAGGCTGGACACAATGTAGATGTTGCTGAAAATGGAATTGAGGTAATAAAAGCATTAGCAGAAAAAGAATTTGACATAATTCTTATGGATGTTCAGATGCCACTTGTAGATGGATTGATGGCTACTGAAATTATCAGGAGTCTTGAAACCGGCAAACGCTATGACACAAACTTGATTTCAGCAGAGATTATAGACCGGTGTCTGAAAAAATTGAAAGGGAAACATATCCCTATTATTGCCTTAACTGCTAATGCAATGACCGGGGATATGGAAAGATGTCTTGCTGTTGGAATGGATGATTATATCACTAAACCTTTCAATTTGGATGATCTTATGAGGCTTTTGGCACAGGTTATTGCAAAAAATAAAAAAAGGCATATATCGCAAGTTGATTCTAAAGAAAGAAATCAAAACGGCCATGAAACAAGAGACAAAGTAGAACATCTGGACCCATCAACCGGTAGCAACACGCTTTTCCAAGAACTTGTAGAAAAGGTCAAAAATACTT
>JAMOUE010000162.1 GCA_027068235.1 Deltaproteobacteria bacterium
TGAGGGCACCCTAATATAGTTAATTTTGGTATCGGATTACTAATTGTATTAGTTGAGACAAAAGATAAATTAAAAAAATCCGTAGATTTTAAGAGATACAACCTATTGTCATCGCGAGGCGGCAAAGCCGCCGTGGCGATCCCACACTCCTGTGCTTCTTTCGTTAAAGATTTCTTCGCTCCGCTTATAATAACGGATGCGAAAGTGTGTCTTGTTTATCTTTTCATTAATAATAGAAAAATTATAGAAATCAAAGTGATGCTTTGATCTCATCAATCACCCGCTTTTGTCTTTCTAAAAAAATAGACCTTCCTAATCTGCACCAAAGAATATCTGCCAATATAAAAGTTATCTTTCATTTGTAAAAACTTTTCAGTTGTTTTGTTCCTGTGTCGAAAAATAAAGGGGGAAACAGAGCCCAAGTTTATGGAGGAAATTAAAAAATGTCTAACCATCCAATAGTTGAACGACTGCTAAATATATCAATCAGCATAAAAATAATATTGGCCATACTATTTGTGGTGGCTCTTACCTTAGGCATTTCCACCTATCAAACCATTCAGATTATAGAGGCCCAGGAGCAAGAGGTGATAAAAAAGGCTGAGGATCATGGAAGCCTGCTTTTGGATAAGATCAATGATGCGGCTTTTCAATATCTCCAGACAGCATTTCTGATTTCTCAAATGGACATAGTAAAGAGCAGTCTGTCTGCCAGTAATAGAGCTGCCCTTGTAGAGGTATTCCCCAAGCTCATTGGAGAAGCGGCTTCACTTGACAAAAAGAGGACATTAAGGGTCCATGTGCACTCTTTAGGGGCAAAGTCTTTTTTGCGTACTTGGAAGCCCAAAAAGTATGGTGATGATCTATCTGGATTTCGTCAGACAGTTGTAGATGTTCAAAGAAGCGGCATAAGAATAGCTGGAGTAGAGGCAGGCCGGGCGGGTTTGGCTGTAAGGGGCGTTGTACCAGTAAGGGACGAAAATGGTAAAATCGTAGGCAGTGTAGAGGCCTTTTGTGATTTAGCCCAAATTATTAAAAACTTCTCAGCAGACGTTGGTAGCAAGGCGGCACTTTTCAGGAAAGAAAGTGTAAAGACCTTCTCAGACGGTTCTGGCTCTAACAATTATGGTGAGCTTGCGCTTATTTTTTCTTCAGACAACGAGTTGACCAAAAAGTTAGTGGATGAAGAGTTTCTTTTTGATGGATTGAGAAGGCAACTATCTAAAATTATTGGCAATACCCTTGTTGTTGCTACTCCCATCAAAGACTATAGTCAGAAAACAACCGGTTTATACCTTAGCTTTACAGACCTTACTCCCTTTAAAAAATCTCAACAGGCCTCGATCTTCAAGGCAAGCTTGATGGCGGCCCTTTCCTTTGTACTACTGGCGGTAGTTGTTGTGGTTTTAGTCAGACATACAGTTACTGGTCCGCTAAGTCGTACGCTTTCAGTATTAAATCAAGTCTCAGAAGGCAACCTGACACAAAAGGTCAAGATCTCTTGTATGGATGAAATGGGGTATTTGGCCAAAGGTGTAAACAAGATGATTCAAAGCATAAGGCAACTTGTGGCTGAGATGAAAAGAAAAGGCCATGAGTTGGATAAGGCTGGCATGGAGTTGCAAGAGGCCTCGAACCAGACTGCTGAAAACGCTACCAAGACCAGAACCCAGGTAGATGAGATTGCAACGGCAAGTGCTGCTAACGAAGAGAGGATAAGCTCGGTTGCAAAGGCCAATGAAGAGGTGACTGCCACAGTAAAAGAGGTGGCACAAAGCTCTATGCTTTCAATGAATATGATTAAAGATGTGAGTGAAAAGATCGACGAAACTTCATCGTCAATCAATGGGCTTCACGGATATTTCAAACAGATTGAAGAGGTTATGAATTTTATTCGAGCAATAGCTGATCAGACTAACCTTCTAGCCTTAAATGCAACTATTGAGGCAGCAAGGGCCGGAGAGGCAGGAAAGGGGTTTGCTGTAGTTGCTAATGAGGTAAAGCAACTTGCCAAGCAGACAAGCGAGGCCACAGATAGAATCGTTGAGACCATTCAAGGATTGCGGACGATGGTAAACGCCTCAGTAAATTCTGTTAAGGAAGTGCACGAAATGATAGATCCAGTCAAAGAGATTGCCAGGGATGTATCTTTGGCAATGGAAGAAAATATTAAGATAGTAACAGATATAAGCATTAGAGCACAAGAAGTAGCTGCAAGCACTACTGATTCATCTAGGCAGATACAGGAATTGACCCGCGCAATCAATATGGTGGCCCAAGCGTCAGAGAAGACTGCTGTCACATCAAACAAACTAAATACCTTTGCAAAAGAAATGGAATCACTCATTTCACGGTTCAAAGTATAGGAAGGAGACGATTTATGAAAAAGGTTCTGATAGTGGAAGACAGTCTAATCGTAAGCAAATTGTTGGCTAGTCTGCTGAGGGCCAAAGGGTTTGATGTTAGGGAATGTTCAACGGTTTCAGAGGCCCAGCAAGACCTCAAGAATATAGATTTGGCAATATTGGACTATAGTTTACCAGACGGTACAGGCCTGGAGGTGGCAGAGCAACTTAGACGCCTTCATCCTGGTGTGCCAATGTTTCTTTTGACTGCACGAGGAAGCTCCGTCTCAAAGGATGCGGCATCTAAGGCAGGTATCAAGGAGTATATGGAAAAGCCAGTTGAGCCAGATTTTCTTTTAAAGACTGTAGAGAAGTATTGTAACGTTTGATGTTATCTTCTGTTCTCATATGCATGGATTAAACTGTTTTTTAAATCCCTTAATCCTATTCGTTAGCTGTGGTTGCGCCAGCTTTTTGGCGTGGTGGTGTTGGAAAAATAGAAGGCTTCTTTCAGTAATCAAACGATCCCGGGACAGTTTTAAGGCCTTGGTGGATCTGTCTCCATATGGAGTAGCGTTAACCACTAAAGATGGAATAATTGTATCTGCAAATAAAGCCCTTGCACAACTGCTAAATCGAGATATTAGGGCCTTGGTAGGTACGTCTCTGCCAGAGTTACTGGGGCTTGACAGTAATAGAATTAAAAAAGAACATGCTGACCTCAAACCTGGTGAGATACTTAAACTGCCAGCCATTCATATAAAAGGTCGTCAGGGAAGGGTGCATCATCTGCGTCCCTGTCTTTTTTACCATAAAACCCATGAAGATCTCCTTTTTTGGCAGATTCAAGATCAAACCACCTATTTTGAGCTTGAAAAACGCTTTGAAGAGTTGGTGCAAAGTGTTCCTGTAGGTCTTTTTTGGGCGGATATAAATGGGAAAATAGGTGCTGTGAATCCTGGTTTTAAAGAGATTTTTCCTAAAGACAAGTCTCCTTCTACTCTTAAAGAACTTTTGGGCGAAAAGGGCTGGGATGAAGTATCAAAGATGGTTAGATCAAAAGGCCATGTGTTTAAAACTCAGATTCAACTAAAAGAAGATGATAAGACAAGATTTATCAAGGTGGAGATAAAGCATTGTAGCCATGGCACCTCTAACTGTTTGGCTGGTATCTTAAAAGACGAGACGGTTGAATATGAGCTTCAGAAACGGTTAGAAGCTGCTTACCAAAAAGCCGAAGCGGCTAGTAGGGCAAAATCAACCTTTTTGTCACAGATGAGTCACGAATTTCGTACCCCGCTAAATGTCATTATGGGTATGGCAACCCTTCTTGAAGACAAGATTGTGGATAAAGAAGCCCTAGAGCTGGTAACAGATCTCAAAAAGGCCTCGGAACATCTCACTTCTCTCATTGGTGATATACTCGATCTGGCAAAGATAGAGTCTGGCAAACTCAGCTTGGATGTTCGTCCCTTTGATCTAGTTGATCTTATGGAAGATCTGGCAAATGTGCTAGAAGTTCAAGCTCGACTCAAAGATTTGGATTTCAGGCTTATCATACCTGAAGACATCCACCGTTTTTATTTGGGAGATCCAGTAAGGATAAGGCAGATCATCTTTAATCTGGCTGGAAACGCTATAAAGCTCACAAAGAAGGGATGGATTGAGATTCAAGTGTCTTGTCATAAGCTCGAGCAAAAGATGAAGCGTTTGGAAATCAGAGTCACCGATACAGGGCCAGGTATTCCTAAAGACATTTTGTCAGAGCTTTTCAAACCATTTGTGCAGGCAGATGAGGGGCGTAAGGCAGGTGGGACAGGCCTTGGACTTTCAATTGCCAGGGAACTTGTCGAGTTGATGAATGGCTCCATAGAGGTTGAAAGTGAAGTAGGGAAGGGGACAACCTTTAAAGTAACAATAGAGCTTGAATCGGTAGATGCCTGTCTACTTCCTGAAAACAAAACCTTTGCATTCAGTGAGTTTGAGCCAGGTACAGTGCTGATTGCCGATGATGTAGCCATGAATAGAAAGATTCTCAAGGCCTTTTTAGAGAAGAAAGGCTGGAAGATTCTAGAGGCATCCAATGGTAAAGAGGTGCTAGAGATTTTGGAAAGGGAAGGCAAGGTCGATCTTGTCCTTATGGATGTCTCCATGCCTGAGATGGATGGAGTGGAGGCTGCCAAGCACATTAGGCATAATGAAAAGTGGAAAACTATCCCTGTCATAGCAGTGACTGCTCATGCCATGGCAGAAGACAGGAAGAAATTTCTAGATGCAGGCATGGATGGTTACGTATCAAAGCCTATACGGCCTGAACTACTTTTTGAAGAGATTGGAAAGGTCTTATCAGAACGAAATTCGACAAGTGGCGAAGATGAAAAGTCGTTAAAATCAAAAGATGAACAACAAGTTTTGGCTGATGAACCAGAGCAAAGTTGCAAGGAAAGGGGCCAAGATCAAAGTGCACATGATGTTCCAATAGACTATGAGGCATTGGTAAATACGTGTCAGGGAATGGAAGATCTAGCTATAGAGTTGCTGATAGCACTTTTGAAGGAATGTCCAAAGTGGATAGAAGAGGCAGAGCAAGCCGTTAAGGATAAGGATCCAAAGGAGATAAGAAAGATATGCCATCTCATAAGAGGTAGTGCTTCCACCGTTCACGCCTATCAATTAAATGATGCAGCTGAAAAACTTGGAAAGGCTGCTAGGGAAGGGAAAGAGGAGCTTTATGACGAACTTTTGGAAAATCTTAAAAAGGCATCCTTACAACTGCAGACCTGGGTAAGGGCAAATATTTGTATCCCAAAGGCCCTTGATACCTTGGAAGACATTGCTATGACCGCATCAAACTCACAGGAATTGAAGATGCAGGCCTAATAGATTTAAGCTCTCCTCTCATTTACGCTTGCTCCTACTAAGCACATTTTAGGTAACAGAAATCCGTCAACTATTTTATCAAAAGGTAAAATTTCTCAAAAGCTGTAAGTCTTTTTGAAAATAGTCTTGCGCCAATCTTTTTATCGTCATAAAAATAGGACCACTTTTCACAAGTTAAAAAAATTTTCTGTTTAAGGAGGAACAACAAGATGAAAAAGGTGTTGCTGACAGGAGTTTTGATGTTTCTTTTTGTGGCAATTTCGGCAATAGCTGGCGCCGAAGGCCATAAGGTTCATTGGGGATACACAGGTAATGAAGGTCCTCTTTTTTGGGGTAGCCTTGATCCTGCCTTTGAGATGTGTTCCAAGGGTAAAAATCAGGCCCCAATCGATCTGAAGGGATTTATTGAGGCAGAACTTGCCCCAATTCCCTATGTAGATAATGGTAGCTGGGCAAACATAGTAAACAACGGCCATTCAATTCAGGTGAATGTTACAAATGGAAGCACCATTCAAATAGATGGTATTACCTTTTCACTGCTTCAGTTCCATTTTCATTCACCAAGTGAGAACCTTATTGAAAGCAGGTCTTTCCCACTGGAAGCCCACTTTGTCCATAAAGATGCAAATGGTAACTTGGCTGTAGTGGCCTTAATGTTTGAATATGGTCCCAAAAATGAAATAATAGAAAAACTCTGGGCCAATATGCCTGAAAATGCCGGTGAAAAGGTTGAGCTGGCCCCTGCTTTTAAGCCATATGAACTTTTGCCCGAAAATAGAGATTACTACCGTTTTAATGGGTCCCTTACAACTCCCCCATGTTCTGAAGGAGTGCGTTGGATTGTTCTAAAGAATTATGCCACAGTTTCTAAGGAGCAGGTAGAGAAGTTCAAGCATGTAATGCATCATCCAAACAATCGTCCGGTACAGCCTGTGAATGCAAGGCCAATTTTGAAGTAGGCTTTGTTTACTTGTTGTGGTTTATATCCAAATCTAAACATAAAATTATTAATGGGAGCTTTTATCGACATGACAGCAAAGGAAGTCGTCATCTCCTTTGGGGCTCTCTAGTAATACAGGTCCATCGGTTCATATCATTTTGGTGTTATGTGAGCTGATGGACCTGCCAGTTTTCATCAACCCACAACATTTCCACACATGAATCTTGGAAATGTTTTTCTAAGAAAATCTTTGCCTTCTTGAGCTGTTCCACATGTTCCTTTTCTGTCACAGGGTTTCCCGCGCAATCATAATGTCCCACTATGGCTATGCCCTTGGACTTGTGGCGTTCTAAGGAGATCTTTATTCGTCTTATTATCGACTGAACCAGTTCAGGATCATCTTGTAAGGCAAGTATTCTATTCGGTCCAGGCTCTGTAATGGAATCCACATAATCTACGTTGAACCGTTTCATTAGGTAATTGATAACAGGAAGCTGGACACGGCCATCCATGCAGTTGACTACTGTAAAAAATGACATGGCTTAAAGTTCCTCTAATCAATAAGATTTTGTAAGTAGGCAATCCATTTGTCCATTCCCTGGCCAGTTTTTGCCGATACACTCATCACCCTGATTTTTGGATTTATGCGTTTAGCACACTCTGTGGCCTCTTCTATGGAGAAGTCAAAGTAATCAAGTAGATCTATCTTGGTAATTAAAAAGAGATCCGAGCCAAGGAATGCCCGTGGATACTTTGCGGGTTTGTCTGAGCCTTCTGGTACAGAAACCATAACCACCCGTTTGTGCTCCCCCAAGTCAAAGGCAGCAGGACAGACCAGATTGCCCACATTTTCAATAAATAGTATCTGGAATGGAGTAGTGCTTATTTCATCTTCGAGTTTGTGTAACCCTTTATGGACAAGGGGGGCATCTAGATGGCAGGCTCCACCTGTTGTTAACTGGATGGCAGGAATTCCTTTTGCCCTTATTCTTTCTGCATCCCTTTCTGTTTCTATGTCACCCTCTATTACACAAAAATGGAACAGATTTGTTGCCATATCGGCTGTTTTTTCAAGTAAAGTAGTCTTGCCAGCGCCTGGACTGCTTATGAGGTTTATGGCCACTGCACCCATCTTTTCGATATGTTCCCTGTTTTTTGAGGCAATGGCATTGTTGGCCTCAAGGAGGCTTTTGTTAATATCTATCAGGCGTGTATCACTATTTTGATTATTTGTTTGACAACCACATGTATCGCACATGATTTTACTCCATTTCGATTTGTGTCAGTAGAATCTCATCTCCTCCATATGGATAGAGTAATCCCTGCTTACAAACAGGGCATTTAATATCATGAAATAAGAGATGATTATGAAAAGAGTTTTCTCTTTTTTGGGTAGTGATCTTTGAACCATCTATTTTTTGTGAGCAGTGTGAACACATAAATGTTGGATCTGGTAAGAGCAGTTGCAGTTTGGCGTCTTTAAGCAGCAGCTCTTCCTCCTTTAGAACGTCAAAGGCAAATGAAAATGACTCTGTTACTACACCTGAAAAAGGCCCAATCTGTACCACCACCTTCGATATCTTTTTTGCCTTGTGAGATTTGGCTACCTCCTTTATCTGGGCAAAAAGACCTTGGACAAGGGACATCTCATGCATCTTTTATGGAAAATCCCTCTTTTCTAAGTCGATCCACCACCATATTTGCCACCTCTAAAACCTTTGGCCTTAGCGTTTCAGAAAGCTCCACACCAGGTGCAACCTCTTTCGGTATGGCCAAAAAAAAGAGGATGGTGGAGGGAAGGTTGCCCCTTAATCGGCAAATCTCAAGTACCTCAAGTACGCCAATCTGATGAGGACTCATACTCGATTGTATCATTCGGCCTGACATGCCTCTATGATCTAGAACCACTATGTCTCCAGGCCCATGTCCTTCTATGGATGCCGCATCTATTACCATGGCTATATCTGCATTTTCGAATACAGGTGCCATGTATATCCCTGCAGTTCCACAGTCGATAAGACGTATCTCTTTGGGGAAGGTGTAGTTTTCCTCAAGAAACTTTAAGACGTGTACTCCAAACCCCTCATCGGCCATGAGAAAATTCCCTATTCCTATTATAGAGGCCTTTCGTGTCTTGTTATTCATCAGCAGATCCTTGGTAGAGGCTCTCCAGACAGTAAAGGAACTATCCTTTTGCCACCTATCCTTGTCTTCAAAAGGACAAGAGGGAAGTCATCTGTCTTTTCTACAACCGTGCCAATGATTGCAGCATATTTCCCCTCATCTGACTTATGCATTGTATTGACGACCTTATCTGCATACTTCGCATCTACAACTGCAACGCACTTGCCTTCATTTGCCAGATAGAGCGGATCTAACCCTAAAAGCTCACATACGCTTTTCACTTCAGGTCTTATGGGAATTAGATCTTCTGATATCTCTATCTTCACTCTTGAGCCTTCTGATATTTCATTTAGCACTGTTGCAAGTCCTCCCCTTGTGGGATCTCTTAAAAGCCTTATGGAATCTGCAGGCACGGCTTGAAAGACCTTTTCAACCAGTCGATTAAGTGGAGCTGAGTCACTAAGTATCTCAGTTTCAAATGGAAGTTCTGATCGGGCTAGAAGTATTGAAGAGCCATGATCTCCAATAAAACCAGATACAATGATCTTGTCTCCTGGGCTTGCCTTGTCAATGCCAAGATTAATATTGTTGGGCAATATTCCTATGCCAGAGGTGTTAATAAATATCTTATCCGCCTGACCTTTTCCAACAACTTTGGTATCGGCAGCAGCGATTAAGACATCTGCCTCTTTTACTGCTCTTGAAATGGACTCTGCAATTCTTTCTACTACCTTTAGCTCCAGTCCCTCTTCCATAATGATTCCAAGACTCAAAAATTTTGGTTTAGCTCCCTGCATGGCTAGGTCGTTAACAGTTCCATGAACGCTAAGAGAGCCAATATCACCGCCTGGGAAAAATATAGGGTCTATCACAAAGCTATCGGTGGTAAAGGCTACCTTGTCTGCAGGCAAATACAAAACAGCACTGTCTTCCATGCGAGATAACACAGGATTGTTTAGGCGTGACAAAAAGAACTCTTCTATGAGCTTTTTTGTAGCAAGTCCGCCGCTTCCGTGATCCAGAAGTATCTTATTTTGATTCATCTCTTCCATACCTGTAATATGCAGAACAGGTGCCTTCACTAGACACCATACAGGGGCCAACAGGGGTTGTGGGTGAGCACCTTTTTGCAAAAAGTGGGCAATCAGTTGGAAGGGCCCTTGCCCTTATTATTTCACCGCAGATACAACCTTTTGGCTCCTGATGGCAAACCGTTTCAATGTCATAGCGTTTTTCTGCGTCGAATCTTGAAAATTCTTTCTTTATGGCAAGGCCACTGTCCTTTATCGTGCCAAGTCCCCTCCATTCCGTATTTTTCTTGAAAAAGACCTTGTCCATAAGGGCCAAGGCATTGGGATTTCCTAAACGGTTAACTGCCCTGGGATATGCATTGAAGACCCTTGGGGCCGACTGGCTTATCTGCAGCACTAAATGGAATATCCCTTGTAGAATGTCAATGGGTTCAAATCCTGCAATTACGCAAGGTATGCCAAATTTTTTACACAAAGGCTCGTAGGCCACTGCGCCAATGATGGAACTGACATGCCCTGGGCAAAGAAGTCCATCTATTGCAAAATCCTCATGGTCAAACAGTGCTTCAAGGGCAGGTGGCATTACCTTGTGACATGAAAAGACAGAAAAGTTATGAAGATTAAGTGCTTGGGCCTGTAGTATTGTTGCTGCAACTGTAGGGGCGGTGGTTTCAAAACCAACTCCAAGAAATACAACCTGTTTGTCAGGGAGTTTCTGGGCAAGTCCAAGGGCATCTACAGGTGAGTAGACTATTTCTACTTGTGCGCCTTCTGCCCTTGCCAATGCCAGGCTACCTTCAGAGCCCGGTACACGTATCAGGTCTCCAAAAGTGGTGATAACAACATCTTTGTTTTGGGCAAGCCCAATCATTTTGTCTAAATCGCCTTGATCTGTTACACAAACTGGGCATCCAGGCCCTGAAACCAACTGGATTTCACTTGGAAGAAGCGAACGAATGCCATGTCTAAATATAGACATAGTATGTGTGCCGCACACTTCCATTATTTTTAATGGCTTGGGTAAGAGCTTTTTTATGTCCTTAACAAGCCTTTGGATCTCTATCTTTTCTGTGGATTGATCTTTCATTTCAGGCATTTTGGGCCATATCGTCCAGTAGCTCCAGGCTTTTTTGCGCCTCTTCTTTGGTCAAGGTGTGAATGGCAAAGCCAGCATGGACAATGACGTAATCTCCTTTGTTTGGAGGGCGGTCAACGATGTCCAATCTTACTTCGGTCTTCGTACCACCGGCCTCAACAACGGCCCTGTAAGGATCAAGAAAATTCCCAAGTTTGCCCTTGATTTCTAAAACTTCCATTGGAACTGCAAGACACATTATAATCCTCCGTTTTAAAGCCCAGTAAGACGTGCTCCAAGCACATTTGCTGCTACAAAGGCCTGCCCTAGACATAGCCCGCCATCATTTGCCGGTACCAGGTTATTAGTGTAGCACTTTATGCCCCTTCCTTCTAAGAAGTCTATGAATCCTTCGAGCAA
>JAMOUE010000163.1 GCA_027068235.1 Deltaproteobacteria bacterium
ATCAACATACGAATTCCATTTTTAATTGGAGATATTCCTGTAATGGTTCCTAGCCCTTGTATGATGCCTGTAAACATTTTTAACTCCAAAAATCCTCAACTCTTGTTACCAAGCCATGCACAAGAAAGTTATCTTTAAGACGTTCAATCTTTATGTTTTGAAGCCTGGGTGCCTCAGTAAGCGTGTCTATGCCTTTTCCAAGGATGGATGAAGGCGCTGATGCCCCTCCTATGATTATGGGAGCAAAAAAGAAAAATGCCTCATCAACAAGTGCATTGTCCCAGAATGAGCCGTGAATCTTTGCACCGCCTTCCACAAGGACAGATTGAACGTTTTGCTCACCTAAAAATTTGATAAGGGCCTTGAGATCTACGCTCCCAGCTTCATCAGAGGGAAGAACCACCACCTCTACACCTTTTTCCTCAAGCTCCTCTTTCTTTTGAACAGGGGCCTTTTCTGTTGTTGCCACCAGGGTTGGGCTGAAAGGCGCCACGTTAAAGAGTTTGAGATTAGAAGGAAGTGAAAGGCTGGAGTCGAGTATCACTCTGAGTAAGGTCTTTGGAGGCCAGCCTTCATCTCTGAAGGTAAGGCTTGGATCGTCTTGAAGGGCGGTATTTCTGCCTACAAGTATTGCATCGCTCCATCTTCTTATCATTTGTCCGTAGGCCCTGGCCTTGTCATTTGTTATCCACTTGGAGTGTCCTGTGCGAGTTGCCACCCTGCCATCAAGGCTTGCTGCTGCCTTCGTGCGTATCCATGGAAGGCCCGTGCGTATGTGTTTTGCAAAAGGTGCAATGAGGAGCCTGCACTTATCTTCAAGACAACCAGTTTCAACCTTAAGGCCTTTTTGGCGTAGGAATTCAGCCCCTCCACCTTCGACCTTCGGATTAGGATCTTTGGCCCCAATAACCACTCTTTTTATACCGGCATTCAGGATTGCCATGGTACACGGAGGAGTTTTGCCAGTGTGGTTACACGGTTCGAGAGTTACATATATGTCTGCGCCTCTGGCAAGGTCACCAGCATCAGCTATTGCGTTAACTTCAGCATGGGCAGTGCCTGCCTTTTTGTGGTAGCCTTTGCCTACAACTTTCCCTTCCTTAACGATAACTGCACCAACAGGCGGATTGGGAGAAGTGTATCCACGGCCTTTTTCTGCCAAGGATAGGGCCATGCCCATGAATTTTTTGTCTGTGTATGAAAGGTTCATCTATTAGGTATGCCCATTATGGTCTGTTTAAGTCGATGGCATTATTGTTAAAAAGTACAAAGGCGTCAATAAAAAGGATGAAACACCGCATAAATATAACAGAATTATCGAATTATTATGGTTAGGAACCCGTTTCAGGGTTTTGTCGGTCTTGAAATTTTTTCACCGAAGTGTAATTTCTTGGTGAATAATTTTCGTTGAGGAGGTTTGCCATGAATATCCTGGTGATAGGTTGTAGTTCTTATATGGATGCCGGCTACGGCTGCCCTGGTGAATATAAGTGTATAAATGCAGTAAATGAAAAAAATGGTGAGTTTGCCCAGTATGACGATCCGGTACTCGTGGCATTTTTGAGGTGTCAGTGCCCTGGCAGGGCTACCATCAACAATATAGGTATGGTCATGAAGAATGTTAAGGTCGATGCAGTTCATCTAAGTAATTGCATGGTCAAGGCGCAACCCATGTGCAAAAATCACGACTTTGAGCAGTTCAAAAAGATGGTAGAGGAAAAATATGGTGTTAAATGTGTGTTAGGTACTCACGCTTACGGTTAAAAAGGTTGTGAAAGATGGCGATTGCTTCATGTAACTCGCCATGACAGCAATCGCCTAAGTTATAATCTGCCAATCATCAGGAAGAAGATCTCCCACTTTCTTCCCATCACCTGTTTCTATCTGCGAAAGTCTTCGCATAAAGGATTTAAAACGGATAATATCGTCTGGAGGAATGATAAAACATGGCAAAGGCCGGTTTGTTTTTATCTTTCCTTCCATGGCGTCTGCGGTTTCGGTTCGATCTTCCTTTTTCCTGCGTGCCATCTCCATAATATCAAGCATATTGCCGTACCATCCTTCTCTGTCTATATGTTCTATGATTTGGTACATGGCTAGGTTTATGGTCACCAAAAAAGGTGGCATATAGGCCTCTCCCCCCTCTGTGCATACAGTTTCCGATGACATGGCCCTGCATGAGAATGGGCGTACTTCATAAATCGAGCAGAGTCCATCTTCCGTGAGTAAAGGACATGGGTCAAAAGTAACAGGAGAGGTTTCCTCTGGCATTTGATTCTCTGAAAGGCACATGGCTGCAGATGTATTTATCGTGGTGCTTGGGACAAAGTGTTCCTCTTTTGCAGCCTGTTTGAGTTTTTGGTAAAGGCTATCGGTAAAGAGTCCAGAATTCCATATATAATCTGCTTCCAATGTGGTCATGGAGACGTTTGTTGTGCAGCAGGTACTGCATCCTTTTTTACAGGCAAGCGGGGTGCCTTTAAGGAAATCCTCATAAAAATCATAGATGGCTTTCAGTGCCTTGATGTTGGCCACGTTTATTCTCCTGATTGTTTCTTTGGAGCATAAATCAAAAATCCAGCCAAGTACAATCTTTTTGCCTTGACATTTTCATGAGATTCTTATAGTAATCCGAATGCCTTTTAAAAAGGTGGACAAGATAAGTGTGTCATGAGTAAGGAGCGCATAAAATGAAGACCCCGCTTCCAAAGGTCAATGAGATAGAAAAAAAGTGGTACGTTGTTGATGCCACAGACAAGGTTTTAGGCCGTCTGGCAACTCAGATAGCCATAAGGCTTAGAGGAAAACATCGTCCAGATTTTACCCCCCATTTGGATACAGGGGATTTTATAATTGTAGTGAATGCCGAGAAGGTTAAGCTCACAGGAAGAAAGCTTGATCAGAAAATGTATCATAAACATTCTGGTTATCTGGGTGGTCTAAAGAGTATGACTGCCAAGCAGATGCTTGAGAAAAAACCTGAAGAGGTAATCAGGTTGGCAGTCCGTCGTATGCTACCCAAAAATAAACTTGCAAGGCATCAGCTTAAAAAGCTCAAGATATATAGAGGGTCTGAACATCCTCATCAGGCACAGATGCCTGAGCCCCTTGAAATTTCAGCATAAGGACAGCAGGTAGAAAGATATGGATAAAGTTTACGCTACAGGCAAGAGAAAGTCAGCAATAGCAAGGGTTTGGATATCTCCTGGTACTGGTAAAATTACTGTAAATGGGAGAGATTTTGACGAATATTTTGACATAGCAGTGGCTAGGCTTGTTGTAAGCGAGCCATTTGAGCTTACAAACACCCTTGGGAAGATAGATGTTAAGGCCACAGTAAAGGGCGGTGGCAAAAATGGCCAGGCAGAGGCCTTAAGGCACGGCATCGCAAGGGCGCTTCAGTTGATGGACCCTGATCTTAGGCCAGTCCTCAAGAAGGCAGGTCTTCTCACCAGAGATGCCAGGGTGAAGGAGAGAAAGAAATACGGACTTGCAGGCGCAAGAAAGAGGTACCAGTACTCAAAGCGTTAATCTGTTATGTGCCAGTCAGAGAATATTTCAGGGGAAGGTTATGCCTTCCCCTTTTTTGTTTGCGTTCCAGCGGTAAAAGGAGGGGAATCATGACAATCAAGGCTTCCATATTTGGTGGTTCTGGATATACAGGAGTTGAGCTTCTGAGGCTTCTTGCCATGCATCCTAGTTGCCAAGTGGTTTCAGTGACATCAAGACAGATGGCAGGTAAGCGAGTAAGTGAAGTCTTTCCATCCCTTCTTGGTTTCTGTGAATTGAGTTTTGAGGCGCCTTCTATTGATTCTCTGGCTAGTGAGGCAGATTTTGTCTTTACTTGTGTCCCTCATCAAACAGCAATGGAGGTAGTGCCCAGCCTTTTAGAAAGTGGGGTGAGGGTAATTGATCTTTCTGCAGATTTTCGTTTAAGGGATAAGGACGTTTACGAGCAGTGGTACCAGGAACATTTGTGCCCAGAATTTTTGAGCGAAGCTGTTTACGGTTTGCCAGAGATATATGGCTCAAACATTTCATCAGCACGGCTTGTAGCCAATCCAGGATGTTATCCCACAAGCACCATCCTTCCGCTGGTGCCCCTTTTGAAAGAAGGATGCGTGGAGCCAGAAGGCATTGTTGTGGATTCAAAATCAGGTACAAGCGGTGCTGGAAGAGGTGCAAATGTTGCCACCCTTTTTTGCGAGGTGAACGAGGGGTTCAAGGCTTATAAGGTTGCCGAGCATAGACATACGCCTGAAATAGAACAAGAGCTTACTGTGGCGGCAGGAAAGGATATTCGCATCAACTTTACTCCACACCTTGTTCCAATGTCCCGTGGAATCCTCACAACAATATATGCAAGGGTTTCTAATGGAAAAACAGAAGATGAGCTGAGGCATGTCCTAGAAACCTGCTATCAAAATAAATTTTTTGTCAAAATTTTATCAAAAGGCAGTTTTCCCAATGTATTAAATGTTCGTGGAACCAACATGTGCCATATTGGGCTTAAGGTGGATGAAAGAACTGGTAAGGCTGTGATAGTTTCGGCCATCGATAACCTCTGTAAAGGAGCTTCTGGTCAGGCCATACAGAACATGAATCTTATGGCAGGTGTGGATGAGACAGAAGGCTTAAGGCTGCCTGGGCTTTATCCATAACTAGTCGTTCCTGAAAAAGCTCCTAACTAAAAGTAATAACTATATTTTTCGTTAAAAATATGATAGAATTCTTGCAAGAAA
>JAMOUE010000164.1 GCA_027068235.1 Deltaproteobacteria bacterium
GCATAAAAGCTCAAATTGGAACAATCAATAAAAATACCCAGGAATTGATCAGATTGCGCAACAATCTCCTTAAAGTGAAGGGTGAACAACTTTCTCTTTTGATGTATTCTAATATTATTCAACAAAATATTAATTATGTCACAGCCTTGTGGCAAAGGTTGACAGATATAAAAAATCAGATTGAGTCCCTGGAGTTTGAACGAATAACCAAAGAAGCCAAAATAAAAGATATTCTACAGAATATTGATGAGTTAGTGCTTCAAAGAGATAAAGAATTGCCACTAAAAATAAGGGAGCAACAGGAGGAAATTGAAGCCTTGAAAACAAAGCTGGAGGCCTTGTCTCCAGTGGAGTTGGTGCAGCATCCCTATTCTTCTGTAAAGCCCGTAAAGCCAGCTAAATTTAAAATTGTTGTGTTGGCTGCTTTGGCAGGACTATTCATAGGTCTGTTTTGTGCTTTTTTGCGTGAATTTTGGGTTAGTAATCGCAATAAAATTGCAAATAAAAATTCAGTATGATTAAAAAATGTTGTTTTGGTTATTCTTAGCCAAGAATGATTTAAAATCACCATCACTAGAATATCTTTAGGGCATTTAATATCGCTAAGTAATGCTATATAAGCTCGAATTATCTAGTTTAAATTTTTCTTTTGTTTGGCACTGAAATTGAATATATTTTATGTATTATGATAAGAAAATATTGCGAGCTTTGGGCCTGTATAGCCATAATAATTATTGCAGTAAGTGTGTTAGGTATAAGTTGCTCATATGCAGATAGTGCAGATGGCGATCCCTCACGCTTAGAAGCTTTAATTTTAGAAAGGATTAATAGTGTACGTCTTGATCCATGGGCAGAAGCAGATAGGTTAGGTTATGATATTGATCTCCTACGAAAAGAAATTGGGCCTGTTATAGCAGAGATCTGGGATCAAGGATTGAAGCCGTTAGTTTGGAACTCTAGATTATCAAAGGCTGCTCAAAATCATATTCAAGATATGTTACAACATCTTTATTACTCCCATGTCTCCCTGGATGGTACTATGCCGTTTGATAGGATCAAAAAAGAAGGAATTAATCCTTTATTTTGGGCCGAAAGCATGGGCGCGGTGGCGTTTGAAAATGTTATTTCGCCGGAAGAAGCGGTAAATTTGATATTGGATGGACTGTTTAGCGATGCATTCGCCGGCGGAGAGGAAGGGTCTCCGCTCTTGGATCACGTTTTAACAGATATTGGATTTAATTTTTTTGGTGGAAGGCTTTCTTTCGATAAGGTAGACTTAAATGTCTTTGTATTTACAGCAGATTTAATAATGCCAGACCCAAGAATGGAATTAGAAGGTTTAAATTCAGGATTCCAAAATCTATTAACAGAAAATAATAATGCCATTATATGGGGTAGGGTTTACAAGGATTTAAATAGCAATGGTGTATATGATCCTGGTGAAGGATTGTCTAGGCAGACAATTGTTTTGAGAGGGCCTTTGGGAATATATGGGCCAGTTGATCCTTCTTGGGCTATTGCAACCGGAAGTTGTGGCTGCTTCTTTCAGATATTGCCAGTTGGTAATTATGATATGATAATCAACGACGCCAATACGTACTATCAACAGTCTTTATCTCTTAAACAGGGTATCTCATCTTACTCTCTTAATATTAACGTAGCTGAATAATAGTGGTTTTTTCTAAATCTTTAAAAATAATTTCTGATTTAGGGCATGCGTTGCTTCTATTTGCTGTAATGATGATTTTAATCTTAGTAGTATATTATTATTATGGATTAATAAAAAAAGAATATGCTGGTAATTTTTTGAACTTTTCATTGGTTTCAATAGAAGCAGTTACTAATCCCTATAAAAAACAGAATACAATTTTTGCTTTGATGCCTTATATAAGTAACATGAATAAGGTTATTGATGAAAATCCAGGTTACTGGAAACCCATTTATAAATTGTTTCATATACAAGCTTCATTGCTTCTTATTCAAGGAAGGCCGTGGGATGCTGCTGAAAAGTTGAAAAAGGCATTGAGGTTTCATGTTTATTATGCAGCAGCCTATAAAATGCTTGGAAATATAAAGAGCTTGATTGGCCTTGATAAAGGCAAAGATGCTTGTTACAGAGTGCATCAAGATATCTTTCAATCTAAAGAGCCAATTAGTCAGGATATTGAAGCCTGCTTAAAGTTTTAAGAGAAAATGAAGGAGCTATACGCTATTTTATGAAGAAAAAAAATGTATGTTTTTGTCTTATATTGCTTTGTGTTTTTCTGTTTTGTGTGAGTTCAAGTTATGCAGAGCGGGTTTTGGGTAAGGGGCATGGTATAAAGATTACAGATAATGATGTTGATTTGTTTAAGCAGTATCTAGTCCCTAAAAATATAGAGCCAACACAAAAGGCTTTATTTGAAGTTATATTAAAAACAAAGCTTTTTTCATTGGCTGCTCAAAAGGAAGGCTTGGATGAACAGGAAAAGATAAAAAAAAGACTTGAATTAGAGAAAGAGAAGATATTAGCGCAAATTTATGCACAAAATTATCTTAATAAGAATCTTAAGATTGATGATCAAGTGATAGAGTCTTACTATTTGTCCCATATAGATGAGTTTACCATGCCAGCCAGACTAAAATTGTATAGGCTGGTGGTGCCCACTTTAGATGAAGCTCAGAAAGTATATAAGGAGGCTCAAAGGAATCCATCTGAGTTTCCTAAATTAGTTGAGAAGTATTCAATTGATCCGGCAACAAAGTGGAAAAAAGGAGAGATGGGTCAAGTAGCTTTAAATAGACTCAGACCGGAGATTAAACAGGTATTGTCAGAACCTAAAACTGGCATGATTACAAAACCCTTAAAAATACACGGATTTTATTATATATTTTGGGTCAAAGAGGTGGAGCCAAAACGTATAATTCCCCTAGAGAAAGTAAAAAGAGAACTCAGGGATAAAATCGCAAAGCAAAAGCAGCAAGAAGTTTTGCAGGCACATCTGGCAGAATTACAAAAAAAGTATGGGTTTAAATGGGAACCCGCGGTGCAAAATATGATGCAACAAAAACAATTTTTGAGGGTCAAGTAGTGGAACATAACCACAATTCTGCAAACCAATTACACTTAATAATATTAATGGTGTCTATTGGAGTTATTCTGTCTTGTTGCCAACTCTTTATTGGAGGCTGTAGTAAAAAACAAGAGCAAACTATTGGGCGATTTGCTGATTGGAACCCTGAAACCGATAAGGAAGTGAGTCTGGACTTTAAAAATGCCTTTGATGAATATTGGCTGGCCAGATCTAGACTCGATTGGCCAACACTTTATAAAATGGAAGCTCCCCATATCAGGTGGGCGTATTCGGACACCGAGTTTTTTAGGAAGTTTGGTAGAGCTGGTAGGGTAGTGAGTGTGACTGTTTTGGATGTTGACAAATTACATCCCCAGGTGGTAGATGCCAGGCTTAAGGTTTTGGTTAAAAGTCCTATTACAGGAAAAGAAGATACATTGTATCCCAGGGATCGCTGGATAAAAGTAGGCGGCAAATGGTATCATGTATGGAAGATACCACTGTTAGACAAATTTGCATAGCTGGTATGTAAGTTGCTTGTTAATACTGTAAAATTAAAATAGTCGGATGGTTTGGTTAGATTTGTACATAATGCAATATTTGCACTGCTATAAGGGTTAATTTTAAACAATCTCATAAAGAAGGGAGGTGAGCAAGAGGGAAGGGCACAATTTAGGTTAGAGTAACTATTTTTTTGACTAATTAAGTAAAACAAAAAATAAGGAGGAAAAAGTAATGATTAAAAAATTAGGATTGATGGCTGCCTTGCTTGCATTTACATTTGTGGCAATGGCCCCGTCAGCAAATGCTTACAATGAAGCTGATCACGTTTACGTAGCTGCCAATGGTGTGGGCGATGCTTTGGTATTCCCCGCTTATATAGTAGGTGGTACGTTTAAGACTACTATTAGAGTTGTTAATACCTCAAACACATACAGTGTTGTTGCAAAGGTGGTTTTTAGAGAAGGTTTTAGCTGCTGTGAAACTCGTGACTTCTTTATTTACCTTTCACCAAATGATGTGTGGGAAGCCGATATCGTTGAAAAGAATGGTAAGGTAACAATTGTCAGCAACGATGATAGCTCTCCAGTGGTACCTTTGGAGATTGCTATGGCAACTTCCTGTAATGGTTATCCAGATGCTATTGGTCTTGTTGAAGTTTATGAGTCCTATGCTTTTGCCAACTTCAGAAAAGGCGGCCAGTGTGGTGATAATGGATGTTCTGGTGGAGATGCAGTGAGAGCACCAATTCCCAAGGACCTGGTCAAAGCAGCTTATGAGGCAGCACCTAATTCTCTAGCTGCCTTGGATTGTGCAGATGGGTCTATGTGTGTAGGGTTTAAAGCCGATGATAACAATGACTATTGTGTGCAGGTTTACCGTTCTAAGAGCGTCTTAACTGGAGTTGAGGAGATGGTAGATCCCTCTGCAGGCTTAGTGTTGCCGCAGCCAGCTACTGCTCTTGCTAATAACTGCAATGCGGTAAAACTTACAGTTAATGAAGAAACTAGGTGGGATAACTATGGAAACAATACAGACTTTGAGATAAGAGCCGCTCTGGCTAAAGAGACCGTAAATATTCCTTTCCGGAGTGATAGCAATAATTCTACCTTAGCGGTTTTGAGTTTCCCAGCTAAATTAAGCTGCTGCTTGAGTGGAACTGATGATTGTGATGGTGTTGTTAATGGCAATGATACAGGGCGCAAAAATTGTAACTCCTTTATTGGTAATGATGGTGATTGCTTGCATATGAGTGAGCATGCTACTACTTGGGCATATAAACCCTATGATATGGAAGAAAATACTCCTAAACAGGATGATCCTGTCTTCTCACCTGTACCACCAAGTGCTGAACGTCCACCATTGAAAAATTGCGTAACAATTTTGGATCTAGGAAGCTTCAATGGCATAGATGTAACAGGAAATTATTCATCAGGTTGGGTGCGTATAACCATGACGGATGCTTGTTGTCAGCGTTTTGGTGCAACACGTGAAGCTGGCAAAAATGTTTGGTACAATGGTTCTGCTGTAATACCTACATATGTAGAGGTCGGAAATGGAGATATTTCTTGGGTGCCAGCTAGCTATGAATGTGCTAACGTAATTGTTACCAATGATGCATCATCTGATAACTGTAATACCGCACCAACACCAGTGGATTGTGGCAATTTCGATAATTGCAGCTATCAGGTAATTTCACCTAATATGACTCCATTGTCTTGTTGTGCAGGTGATGAATAACGTATTGTTTAAATAAATAGTTAACTTATGGGGAGGCAAAATGCCTCCCCTTTTTTGTTTATAACTAAGCTAGGGTGTTTTCTTGTGTGCATCGGATGAGCTGCATTTGAGCTACTTAAAAGTTAATATTAAAATGGTTGGGTTTAGCTATTCCTTCTTTTCTGTATGCGTAAACCTACTTTTATATCGAACAAAGTCACTCTGCTCTGTATCATTTTGAAAATTTTTGGTTTATTGGATTGTTTTGGAGTTGTTTCATAGTTTTTGATTGTAAATAATTTGGAAGGGTGATGGCATAGTTTGTGCATTAATTAAGTTTTTTATAGCGACTTTTTTTAGTTAGATTATCATATTAGCCGATAATCAAAGTAGTGACCAAAATTTAGAATATGTTTTGGAGGCATAAGATGTCCAAGTTAGGAAGTATGGGATTTTTTTTGACGCTTTTCTTATTTCTAGCGTCATGTTGTTTAGCAGGGCAAATGATTAAGGGAGATTGGGATTATTGTTCTCCAACAAAACCCTGTGGTGTTGGTGAAGGTGATTGTGATACAGATAAAGATTGCGTTGCAGGATTGCATTGTGAAAAAGATGTTGGACCACAGTATGATTATGCAAAGGGTATCGATGTTTGTCTTGGCACTCCAATGAATAATAATCAGACAAGTGGTAGTAATTCAGATGATAATACTGTTTGGGCTGGTGGAGGAGTGAAGCCTGGTACTAATAGTGGCAATCCTCCTTCTTCTCCTCCCATTAACAACTCAGGTGCTTGTTCAAATGTGTTTTATGCGGCTACACATGTTAAGGAATGTTATGGTGTTACACAAAATACAGGCACCAACACGACACCTACCGGCCGCACTACTGGGCAGGGATGTGGGGTAAAATGGAATCCCGGTGATTTTAACTATTGCCGGAATTGCGGACCATGCGATGAAGGAGTTGGAGGGTGCGATCCAGGTTTGAATCACCAGTGTAAAGGTGATTTGATTTGCAGTAATGCTGGTGTATGCGAAAAACCATAAATGAAAAAGGAGACAACGTTATGAAGGTTATTAAAAGTTATTTTTTATTCCCCAAAATTATTCATGTAATCCTTTTTCTTCTTGGAATGTTATTTTTGCCTTTTGGTGTTATGAGCCAAGCAGAAATTTGGGTAGATATGACTCAATCTACAGGTAAGGCAGTATCTACAAGTCCTGCTCAATTCCGTATAGATCATATTGACGTAAGTTTCCTTAATCCTGAAACAGGACAAATGGATCATATGTTTCTAGACGTTGTGTTCGAATGGGATTCTTCTATTTTTGCTTTAAAGCCCGTGGATATTGCAGGCTGTCAAAGTGGAAAGCTTAGGATACAGGTAGGCTCTTCTGTGACAGGAGAACCTCTGCCCCATGCCGTTGTAAAGGTGGGGGATAAATCTGCAATAACAGACGAAGATGGTATAGCTAGATTTGATAGATTACCTAACATACCATTGGTGGTACGAGTTGAAAAACAGGGTTATGAGACCGAAGGCATGATAGTTGAGATTTCCTGCGGACAGTGGATGAGAAAAGCTATTCGTTTACTTCCAACATCACAATAATGATTATAACTAAAGTAGCCGATCTGGGTCTAATTAAGTCGTCTTTGAAAAATGCTTTAACCTATGATAACTAGCTTTTTTTGTTGAAAATGTGGTAGTTTGTTTGTCGGAACAGGTTAGGAAAGGACATATGAAGTGGTATCCAATTTTTGGACAACTTAATTGTCATATTAAGTTCGCCTTCACTATCATTTCCTTGCACGCTGCCTGGCCCAATTTGTAGACTTCATCAGGCAGGTAAATTATAAAATTATCCAGAAAATCTTAATCAAACAGCCCCCGCTGTTTAAAAGGCGTTTCAGCTTGTTTGTTAGCCTGGGTTTCCGAAGAGTCTTTATTACTTTTCTTGACTATGACTCTGCCATATTCACCGTCAAAACCAGGGGAAAGTTCCACTTTCCCCTTTCTTACTTTTAGAAGTGCATCTGCCACTGAGTGCGGGGCAAGGGATTTTATCTCTTCCTCTGAAAGCCACAGGAGCAAATTGAGCTCACTGCCTGCCTCAGAAACAAGGCGTGAATACTCCTTTTTCACCCTTGAAGTTATGGATTTTACTCCAAAGACCTGGGCAAGAATTTCGAGCAGGGGCACGAGGTGAACGCAGGGCTTGGCGCTTTCGGGCATATAGCCTTCGGGCCTGTCTGCTAGCTCTTCAACCCTGTGCAGTACACCAATGGTCAAGGGCCTTGAACACACCGGGCATAATCCATTTTTAGCAATGGTTTCCTTGGGAGTTAAGCGGACACCGCAGGCCCTGTGGCCATCAAGGTGATATTTCCCCTCTTCAGGGAAAAACTCTATGGTGCCTTCAAAACCTCTGTCAGGTTTTTTTATGGCCCCAACAATTTCACTATATGACAATCCGCAGGAGAATACATTCAGCTCCCTTCCGATCTTGGCAGGTGAATGGGCATCGGAGTTTGAGACCAGGGTGTATTTATCCAGCGCTGATAGCCGCCAATTCATCTGGGGATCAGAGGAAAGCCCGGTCTCAAGGGCGTAGATATGTTCGCTCTCTTCTTCAAAACACTCCTCAACAGAATCAAATCCAGACTTTGAACCAAACAGGGAAAACCAAGGGGTCCAGATGTGGGCCGGTATGATGAGGCACTCTTTTGAAACATCGAGGACGAGTTTTACCAGCTGTTTTACCGGAAAACCAAATATGGGTCTGCCGTCTGACTTCACATTTCCAATGGATGCCAGCCGCTCAGAGACTTCTCTTGCAACCTCAAGGCTTGGGAACAGGATGACGGTATGGATGCGCCTGCCTTTGCCACCTTGAGTGAAAATGTTGGAGACCTCTGCACTTAAGATAAACCTGGTAAATTCTGGATCAGACTTGGCTGCATAAAGCCCATTTTCCGCAGGCTCAAGTTCATCTTCTAGTATATCGAGATAATCTGGGTGGGTGGCATCACCAGTCCCCATTATCTTGATTCCTTTTTCCTTCGCTACTTTGCTCAACATTGCAGGCCGCATTTCTTTGCTTGTGGCCCTGCTGAACATGGAATGGATGTGCAGATCAGCAATAATGGAATCCCGCGGCCAAGAAGGAATGATTTGTTTGGGGCTCATTTTGTGTAAACTCAATCTATAACAAAGGGCGAGTGGGGATCATCTTCAAACCGGATCTCATCAACAGGTCCTTTTTTGCCTTTGCCTGCATAAAGCCTGTTTGGGGCATTAAATACCAGCCCAGGCCCAGGCCCTAGAGACTTATATCCATGAACTACCCCAGGAGGCACCAGAATGGATTTAGGAGCATCCTGACCTGCAAATACCAGCTGCTTCATGCCATAAGTGGATGAATCCTTGCGGTTATCCCATAAATAGACCTTAAAATTGCCAGGTCCTATGAAGCAGAACAGGTCTGTCTGGTCCACATGGGCATGGGGACCTCTGGCAATTCCTGGCAGCGTTAGTGAGGCATAAGCCATTTGGGGATGGACTCCTTCATCCATAAGGTCATGCCGGAATAGCTCTGCAAGCCAGCCGCGTTCATCAAGAAATTTTGTAAGAGCTTTGACCTCAACCCCTTTTATATCTCCCTTTTTAAACTCCATTAATCAAACCTCCACCTGGCAATGGTCTCCAATCATGAGCCTTAGTGCATCTGAATGGTTTTCTCCTCTTACCACCCTGGTATTCCTGCCGATAAGACTGTCTTCTACCCTTTTCACCCCGCGTACCTGGGCGCCTTCCAGAATGACAGAATGCTGGATAACCGAATCTTGTATGATTGTATCATCTCCGATGCTTGTAAAAGGCCCTATAAAAGAATCCACAATTCTGGCGTTGCTGCCAATCATTACAGGGCCTCGAATTACGCTCCTGATTACAGACGCACCTGCTCCAAGGTCCACTCGCCCTTCTATAGTTGAGCCTTCATCCACTGCACCTTCAATATTCCTGGCGGCATACTCATCCAATACCACAGCGTTAGCCTGGAGTATATCATCCTTTTTTCCTGTATCGAGCCACCAGCCCTGAAGGACCTCGCCTTCCACTTTGCAGCCCATATCCATCATGGTTTGGATTGCATCTGTAATTTCCAGCTCACCTCTCCATGAAGGTTTTATTTTGGCAATGGCTTCATGGATTTTGGCAGAGAAGAGGTAAACACCCACCAAGGCCAGATCTGAAGGCGGTTCTTTTGGTTTTTCCACAAGCCTTACTAATTGGCCTTTATCATCGAGCACTGCCACGCCAAAGGCCCGCGGATCTGGCACTTTTTTTAGAAACACAAGGCCGTCCATCCCGCCTTTTTCAAAGCGCTGCACGGCTTCGGCTATGCCTGTCCCAAGCAGGTTATCTCCTAAATACATTACAAAAGGGGATTCACCTAAAAACTCAGCAGCTGTTTTTACTGCATGGGCAAGGCCCTTTGGTTTTTCCTGAAGCACATATGTTATGGAAAGATTCCAGTTAGAGCCATCCTGCAAATAGCCTTTTACTTCATCACCAGTCTCAGGAGCAATAACCACTCCTACTTCCTTTATGCCCGCAGATTGGAGGTGGCCCATTACATAAGAGAGTATAGGCCTGTTTCCCACCGGCACCAATTGTTTGGCCATGGTGTGGGTCAAAGGCCTAAGCCGTGTGCCTTTGCCTCCACTAAGCACCAGTGCTTTCATATTCGATTCCTTGCCCTTCCAAACATTTTTTAAAACAAGCCATCATATTAAAAAGATCATCAGGAAATACAAATTCAAACAGCCGACTGTTTTCACTTTCAAAGGTCAACCTTATCAAAAGGGCTTTATATTTCAAAGGACTTTCATCTCCCAAGTATTCGCTCCATTCAACCACCATGATGTGGTGTCCATCCAGGTATTCATCTATGCCAATCTCATCCAAATCAGGATCTTGTCCCAGTCTGTAGAGATCTATATGGACCAGCGGGATTTTTCCTTCATGAAAATGGTGGAGTATTGAAAAGGTGGGGCTTGTAACATGGCGCGGATCAATACCCAGGCCTTCTGCCAAGGCCTTGGTGAAGGTCGTTTTGCCAGCGCCAAGGTCACCGCTCAACAATACCGTGATTCCTGGAATCAGACAGCGGCTTAGGCAATTGCCCACTATTCTGGTTTTGTTTTCTTCATCTGCTTTTATTATTAACTTCACGTTATTAAACAATCAGCCGTTTTTTAAGAAAGTGTGTGGCAAGCCACATTGCAATCAGTGTAAAGGCACAGACAAAGAGCAGGGCAGTGATGCCTTCTGCCTTCAATTGGCCGTAACAAAGCATCCTTGATAACTGCACTACCCTGGTAAGAGGCAGTGCGAGCAAAATTTT
>JAMOUE010000165.1 GCA_027068235.1 Deltaproteobacteria bacterium
TTAAAACCGTTGTAGTAATTCAAGGGCAGTCTGGCCAAGAAGTTATGGAAAAGGCCGTGGTTGAAGCTGGTTCTATGGCAAAAAAAGGAGACGTAGTGGTATTGTCTCCGGCCTGTGCAAGCTTTGATATGTTTTCAAACTACAAAGAGCGTGGCCAGGCATATAGGCAAGGTGTTGAAAAAGCCTTTAATAACTAAATGTTAATGACGAATATGAATAGAGTGAGACTGTTAATAGCAGGAGGGGGTACAGGTGGCCATCTGTTTCCTGGGATTGCTATAGCTGAAGAGATGGCAACGTTTTGTCCAGTTGAAGTTTTGTGGATTGGCACCGGCAGGCCAGTGGAAAAGAGTGTTTTATCTAAAAGGCCCTGGGATTATAGAGTACTTTCTGTTAGGCCACTTAAGGGTAGAAGTATTGGCGGCTTGATTGCAGCAGCTTTATCTCTTCCTGTTTCTGTGATAAGGGCTATTAGAATGGTGAGAAGTTTTAGCCCTCAGATCATCCTTGGAGTTGGCGGTTATGTCTCTGGCCCTGTACTTTTGGCAGGCAGGCTCCTTGGAATTCCGACAGCAATACATGAACAGAATTTTTTACCAGGATTGGCCAACAAGTTGGCAGCAAAGTTTGCAGACAGGATTTATACCAGTTTCGAAGGTTCAAAACGCTATTTCAACGGGAGCAAGGTGGAGTGCTTGGGGAATCCTGTCAGAAGACAAATATTGGAAGATGCTAAGACTCATGCAGTAGATGAAGAGTCTTATAGGCCATTTCGAATACTTATTCTTGGTGGAAGTCAGGGCGCTACTGGTATAAATAGAATAGTGAGTTCTGCCCTAAAGATTCTACATCAGTCAGGTCTAAAGTTTCAGGCTAGACACCAGACTGGAGAAAAAGAAAAAGAAATTATTTCATCTGGTTATAAATCAAGTGGCATGGATGTTCAGGTTGAACCATTTATTGAAAGAATAGGGATTGCATACTCATGGGCTGATCTGATAATTTGCAGAGCAGGGGCAACAACCTTGGCTGAAATTACCGCTATTGGGAAGCCAGCTATATGTATCCCTTATCCCTATTCGGCAGACGGTCACCAGGACTTAAATGCCAATACGCTGTGCCAAGCTGGAGCCGCTCTTTGTTTTAATGAAAGGGATCTTGGCGCAGTAACTCTAGCTTCAAATATTGAGGCGCTTATGGCCAATCCCAAACAGCTCTCTGAAATGAGGGAGAGGTCTAGAGAGCTAGGAAGGCCTGAAGCCGCCAGAGATATTGCATTATCAATTCTTAAGGTATGCAGATGTGATAGCGGGATTGTTTCTGATTTGAGGAAAAGAGAGGGGGAACAGCTTAAGAGCCATGTATAAGAAGCAGCACATTCATTTTGTGGGAATAGGCGGGATTGGAATGAGTGGTCTGGCGCAGGTGCTACTGACTTTAGGGTATTCTGTGTCGGGCTCTGATCTAAGAAGCACGATGATTACCAAGGGATTGGCATCCAGAGGGGCTTCTATCTATCAAGGGCACCGGCCAGAGAATATAATCGGCGCCGATGTAGTAGTAGTGTCTTCTGCTGTAAAACAGGATAATCCAGAGTTAGTAGCTGCGCGTGCAGCAGATATACCTATAATCCCCAGGGCTGAGATGCTTGGGGAGCTTATGCGTTTTAAAAAATTTGGAGTGGCAGTTGCAGGTGCTCATGGAAAAACTAGCACCACATCCATGATAGCTTCGGTTTTTCAGGCCGCCGATCTTGACCCTACAGTAATCATCGGTGGCCAAGTGAAAGGGTTGGGTACCAATGCCTATTGGGGCAAAGGGGATTTTCTCGTTGCAGAGGCGGATGAAAGCGATGGTAGTTTTTTGCGCCTGACGCCTAGTATTGTAGTTGTGACTAACATAGACAGGGAACACCTGGACTTTTATTCAAACATTGACGAGATAAAAGAAAATTTTGCCAAATTTATGGAAAAAATCCCCTTTTATGGGGTTGTGATAGCTTGCGGAGATGATCCTATAGTTAGGGATGTATTGTCTTATAACCGAAAGAGACATATTATTTATGGAACAGGTGATGATGCTGAGTTAAAGGCGTGTTGTATTAGAACCAACAAAAAGATGGGCATATCTTTTGGAGTGGAACAACATGGCGCATTTCTAGGAAAGATAAATCTGACAGTGCCCGGTATTCACCACGTAAGAAATGCACTTGCAGCAGTGGCATTGGGTTTGGAACTTGAGCTTGACTTTCATACCATTCGTAAGGGATTGGAAGCCTACACAGGCGTTGGCAGGAGATTTGAGATCTTAGGAGTTGAAAGAGGCATAACAGTTGTAGACGATTATGCCCATCATCCAACAGAGATAAGGGCAACCTTGGAGGCTGCTCGTCAGATATGGCCAGATCGGCGCATTGTAGTCCTTTTTGAACCTCATCGCTATAGCAGGACCCAGGCCTTGATGGAAGAGTTTGCCACTTGCTTCGACCTTGCAGATGTTCTTTGGCTAACAGAGATTTATCCGGCAAGTGAGAAGCCTATAGTGGGAGTAAGTGGGCAGCGTTTGGCAAGGTTTATCAAGGATAAAACAGGCCATTCCGTCCACTTTGTCGATAATGTTAGGGCCTTTCCAGAAGCAGTTGCCTCCTTTTTAAAGGATGGCGACGTGGTCTTTACTATGGGAGCTGGGGCGATTGGTAAGATAGGTCCAAAAATAGTGCAGATGATAAGAGGAGAACGGGTTGCAGCCGTTTTTTAAAGAGCTGAATAGTATCCAAGGGTTGGTATGTGAGGAAAATGTGTCATTGGCCCCTCTTACAACCATGAAGGTGGGGGGAAGGGCTCGTCTCTTTTTAACACCTTTGACCATTACAGCACTTGAAAGGTTGCTTTATGTTATTCATCAGCAAGGGATTTGTTATAAGGTTCTTGGCAATGGCAGTAATATTATAGTGGAAGATGGTGGCGTTGGAGTCGTTTTAAATTTATCGCTACTTAATAAGATTCAACCTTCAGATAAAGATAGAGTCTATGTAGAGGCTGGTTGCACGTTATCAACCTTTTTAAAGTGGTGTATTTGTAATGGATTTAGTGGGTTAGAGCCTCTTGCTGGCATTCCAGGTTCGTTTGGCGGAGCAATTTTTATGAATGCGGGTGCAAACGGTGTGTCAATAGGAGATTTTATAGACGAGTTGTATATTACAACTAGCACCGGAAGCTTCTGGGTCAAAGTATCTAACGATTTTTTTGGATACAGAAAGAGTTATATTCCTACTGACGGTCTTATATCTGCTGCTAAATTAAGGTTGTGTCAGCAAAGAGAAGAAGCTCATTCAAACAACAATAAAAAGGATGCGCTTTGGTTATGTGATGGAAGTCGAATACGGAATAATCTTAAAAAGATTATGAAGAAAAGACTTTCCAGCCAACCACTTGGGCATCCAAGTGCTGGATGTATATTTAAAAATCCGTCTCCAGATTGTTCGGCGTGGTCTCTAATTGCAGCTTGTGGCCTTCAAGGTTTTAGGCTACGAGATGCACAGGTTTCCCCTAAACATGCAAATTTTATTGTTAATCTTGGTCATGCTACCAGTAATGATGTACTTGATCTTATCAAGCTAGTGAAAGAAAGGGTATGGGAAGGAACCGGCGTGGCCTTAAAAGAAGAGGTTGTTGTGTGGCACCATGAGAAAGATGTTTACTAAAAAGAGACGTTCTATAAGAAAAACTGGTGCAGTTAGGGTTAAAGGCAATATTATTACTCGGATATTCTTGATTACAGGATTGTTGTGCCTTCTTATGGGGGGTATTGCTGGAACTGTCTATGGAATCAAGAAGTGGATGAGTTGTTGCCCCTATTTTTTTGTTTCTGAAGTTGAGGTTCAGGGTACAAAACGCATCTCTAAACAAGAAGTGATTGAGCTTAGCACCATAAACAACGGAGATAATATTTTCAGTTTAGATCTTGAGGCTATAAGAGAGCAAATTTTGGAAAATCCATGGATAAGGGACGTCTCCATAGAAAGGCATTTGCCAGACAAAATAATTATTCATGTTGATGAACGTGAACCATTTGCCCTGGCAAAAATAAACGATCGTGTTTACCTGGTGGATCGCTATGGCGAGCCTTTTAAACTCCTTGATCCTGAGGAGAATTTTTCAGCACCTGTTATTACAGGTATAGAGTTAAAGGATGCACCAGATACGCCAAATATTCCACTGCTTGTAGATGAAGACAAGATGAAGGTGGCAATGTCCATTATAATGATGTCAAAAAGGGGCGTCAGGGCATTGGGGTTTAATAATATCAGTCAGATAGATTTCCCAAATGATAGGAGTGTTGTTATATATACTGCAGACAAGGCAGTACCTTTTGTATTAGATAGGGATAAGTACAGAAAACAATTTTATCAGGCTGAAAAAATTCTTGTTCAACTGTATAATTCTGGGCAGTATTCCAAGGTGCTTAGTGTCAATGTAGGATACGGAGAAGATATGGCTTTGGCCAAGCTCAAGAAGAGATAAGGAAGTTAATGGGCGAAAATTCTTTTGATGAAATAGTAGTTGGCCTTGATATTGGAACCACCAAGATATGTTGTGTGGTTGGAGAGTTGGCCAATGATAAGATAGAGATTATCGGGGTTGGCACACATCCTTCTGTAGGCCTGAGGAAGGGAGTTGTAGTCAACATTGATAGTACTGTTAACTCCATCAGGAAGGCTGTAGAAGAGGCAGAGTTAATGGCAGGATGTGAAATTACCTCTGCCTTTGTAGGTATCGCTGGAAGTCATATTAAAGGATTTAATAGCCATGGCGTCATTGCTGTAAAGGGTGAGGAGGTTAGCGAAGAGGATGTGGAGCGGGTAATTGATGCAGCTCGTGCTGTGGCAATTCCTATGGATCGTGATATAATTCACATCCTCCCTCAAGAATATATTGTTGACGATCAAGATGGCATTTTAGATCCAGTCGGTATGATGGGGGTGCGGCTTGAAGCCAAGGTACACATTGTTACTGGTGCAGTTACTGCCGCACAGAACCTGGTAAAATGTGCCAACCGTGCTGGATTAGATGTTGATGATATAGTGTTGCAGCCATTGGCTTCGGCCTATGCAGTAATAACGGATGAAGAGCGTGAGATAGGAGTTGCTCTCATAGATTTTGGAGGAGGTACTACAGATCTGGCCCTATTGTCTGAAGGATCTATTAAGCATACTGCAGTCCTTGGTCTTGGTGGTAACAATCTCACCTACGATATATCTGTTGGCCTAAGGACGCCCATGAACGAAGCAGAGAAGATAAAGCTCCGTTATGGTACATGCTTGGTCTCTATGGTACGGAGAGATGAGATGATAGAGGTGCCTAGCGTAGGAGACAGACGGCCAAGGCAGCTATCGAGACATATTTTGGCCGAGATCCTAGAACCAAGGGTTGAAGAGATCTTTACCCTAATAGATCAAGAGATTCAAAGAACAAAACTAAAAGAACTCTTGGCAGCTGGTGTAGTAATTACAGGAGGTGCGGCTTTGCTTCCTGGACTTTGCGAGATGGCAGATCAGATATTTCAACTGCCTGCAAGGATAGGCTACCCGAGAAATATATCGGGGCTTGTGGATGTGGTGAATAATCCAATGTATTCCACAGCTGTGGGCCTCGTACTTTATGGTTTTCAAGATAGACCTCAAAATCCAACGAGGTTTCAGATGGGAGGAGACAACATCCTCAGCAAGGTAACAGGCAGGATGAAGTCTTGGTTTGGTCTTTAACGGGATGGATAGGAGGAGGGTTATATGCCCCTTGAATTCGTGGAACAAGAACTTCAGGCAAAGATAAAGGTAATTGGTGTTGGTGGAGGTGGAGGCAATGCAATAAACAACATGATTGCCTCTGAATTGCAAGGTGTTGAGTTTATTGCAGCCAATACCGATGCGCAGGCCCTTGAGATGTCCAAGGCGGATAAGAAGATCCAACTTGGAAGGGGGCTAACCAAAGGGTTAGGTGCTGGTGCAAAGCCGGAAATAGGAAGAGAGGCTGCTGAAGAAAGCGCTGAAGAGATTAGGGAGGCGCTTGAAGGGGCCGATATGGTTTTTGTCACTGCTGGTATGGGTGGTGGGACAGGAACCGGAGGAGCACCTGTTATCGCAGAGATAAGCAAGGAACTTGGAGCCCTAACGGTAGCTGTTGTCACCAGGCCCTTCAGTTTCGAGGGTAAAAGGCGCTCGCGTCAGGCAGATGAGGGAATCAAAAGGTTGAAAGAGGTTGTAGACACCATCATTACCATACCTAACGACAGGCTCAGGAGCCTAGCTCAACCTAACACCCCATTTCTTGAGATGTTTAAAAAAGCAGATGAGGTGCTCTATTACGCAGTTAGGGGTATTTCAGATCTTATAGTGGTTCAGGGCTATATAAATGTGGATTTTGCAGATGTACGAACAGTCATGGCAGAGATGGGTATGGCCTTGATGGGAACAGGCGTTGCACGTGGAGAGAGACGGGCCTTGGAAGCCGTCCAAATGGCAATTGCTAATCCGCTTCTTGAGGATGTCTCTATAAGTGGGGCTAGAGGAATCCTTATGAATATTACAGCTAGCTCATCCACGCTTAGTATGGAAGAGGTGGATCAGGCTTCGACTCTCATTTACGAAGAGGCCCATGATGATGCCAACATCATTTGGGGAACGGTGTTTGATGACAGTATGGGAGATGAGATCCGTGTAACTGTGATAGCTACTGGCATAGGAAGAGAAAAACATTTGTCAGTAGATGATCCTGTGGTAGCTAGCCTTGATGAGGCTCGCCAGAAACGTATTTCAGAGGATCATTCTGCAGATGAAGAGCTTCCAGTCCAAGACGTTAAGAAAAGTGCAATTGGTGTTACATCAAAAGATTCCTCCCAGAAAACAGGAGAATTTACAGGTTTTGAATCTCTTGATCATGAAGAACTAGAGATTCCAACTTTTATTAGAAAGAATGCAGACTAGTTGTATTGTTAAACTTGATAATTTTTAATTGATCAAGTGAAGAGAAGGTGTTTCTAGATTTAGATTTTTAAAAAATAAAAATTGTTCTTTTGTGGTTGTTGAAGGCAATGGAGCTGGTTATCAGTTCCATTGCCTTCTTATTTTGATTACTTACTGAACAAGGATCGTATAATCTTCAAATTCGCCATACTTAATGGTGCCACACTTAGATGGAAAGTTTCTATACTGTACTCCTATGCGCATCCTAAGAGAACCATCTGCATTGTTTGGAATTTGTATAGATCCCGACACAGTTGATGTGCCATGTTTTTGCAGAACAAGTTCACCTGCGTCATCGAAGTCTCCATCGTTGTTGAAATCGATCCATACACTCCAATATTCGTCATATGGTTTTGAAGCAAATTCCGGGGTTAGAGTTATAGGAACATTTTGCCCTGGATTAAGAGGTATGACTTTATCAGTAAAATCTCCATAAGCATCAGGTCCCGATGAATTAACAAAGTTTCCAACTTTAACTTCTTTTATCCATTCATATTTTTGACTAGTCCCTTGGACAGTACAGTAATTAAGATTTTGAGTTACATTACCTAAGTTTTCTGCACTGTATGCGCTGTTTTCACCATCTAGTGAGATGGTGTAATCTTCAACCTCACCATAATTAACATTACCGCATGCAGACGATGGATAATTTTTGTACTGCATTCCTATGCGCATTCTAACAGTACCAGTTGCATTATTTGGGATTTGTATGGATCCCGATACAGTTGATGTACCATATTTTTGCAGAACGAGCTCTCCTGCGTCATCGAAGTCTCCATCGTTGTTGAAATCGATCCATACACTCCAATATTCGTCATATGGTTTTGAAGCAAATTCCGGGGTTAGAGTTATAGGAACATTTTGCCCTGGATTAAGAGGTATGATTTTGTCAGTAAAATCTCCATAAGCATCAGGTCCCGATGAATTAACAAAGTTTCCAACTTTAACTTCTTTTATCCATTCATATTTTTGACTAGTCCCTTGTGCAGTACAGTAACTAAGATTCTGGGGCCAGTTATTAGAGTTGCTAGAGTTGCTATTCAAATAAACTTTACTCGTTTCTGTACCAAAACCTTCATTGGTATCGAATGAAATCATATAATCTTCAAATTCTCCATACTTGATGCTAGAACAGACATGTGGAAAATTTCTGTACTGTATTCCTATTCGCATTCTAACAGTACCGGTTGCGTTATTTGGAATTTGTATGGATCCAGATATGGTTGATGTGCCATGTTTTTGCAGAACAAGTTCACCTGCGTCATCGAAGTCTCCATCGTTGTTGAAATCGATCCATACCCTCCAATATTCGTCATATGGTTTTGAAGCAAATCCCGGAGTTAGAGTTATAGGAACATTTTGCCCTGGATTAAGAGGTATGATTTTGTCAGTAAAATCTCCATAAGCATCAGGTCCCGATGAGTTAACAAAGTTTCCAACTTTAACTTCTTTTATCCATTCATATTTTTGACTGATAGCTTGTGGTGAACAGTAATCTTCTGCTGTGACTCCAACACTACTATTCCCAAAGGATGGAGGGATATACAAAGATACTTCCTCTGAAAAGTCACTAAATTGGTTGGACGTATTAAAGGCCTTTAGGGCAAAGTAATATGTTTGCCCCTCTGGTAACCCTGATATGACATAAGAAATTTTAGAAGGGCTTGTGGCAGTATCATGTACTGTAATAGTATTAGTATAATTTTTTGATTTGGTTCCATAATAGATTTTATATCCAGCAATATCTGGCTCTTGATTTCTTGTCCAGCTAACAGTTACAGTAGCTGCTATACAAGAGTTGGAAAAAACCAACAAAAAGACTATTGTGAAAATTAAAAAACTTAAAAAGTCCCATGAAAAAATTTTTTCTAAGTCAAAATTTCTCATATTTCCTCGTTTTATAGATTTGTTTGGTAACAGTTTGTTTTTAGTTACTTTTTGTGTATGTTCAGAAATTACCATCCGCCAGCCTCCACATTGTAATTGATAATTTTAGGTAAATTCTGCAACAACTATGCCTTCTTGAAATAGACCAGTAATGAAAGATAAAATTGAGTATTGTCTCCAACAAATATGTATTTTATATTTTTATATAAAATATTAATGAATATTTGATATAAGAGAGTGTATATATACCACCTTTGTATTTAAAATTATAATAATACTATGGCGATGTTGCTTTTGCATTAAAAAATTTTCTTAACTTTTTATCACTAGTTAAGTGATGCCATTTTCACTGGAAAAGATGGTCTTGTATTGTTATTGCTTAAAAATTCAATTAGTTAAAATTTGGGTTACGCCTTATTAAAATCACTAGCTTCTTTTTTGAATAAATAAACAGATAGCATTTCATTAAGTAACCGCAAGTTACAAGTTGTTTAATTTAGAGTTTAATTATTTGGTTTTTAGTAGATCGAGAATTATATAATGGGCAAGTTCAAAATAAGGATATCTAGTTAAAAATGAAAATCGAAAATATAGTCTTTTATCTTACTTTTACGATTTTTATCGCTGTTTCTATTTACTCATACCAAATGTTAAAAAAGAATTATTATGGTACTCAACTGCTTGTAGTAGCAGCGAGTCTTGAAAATATATTAAAGCGTCCCATGTCTCCTGCCCAGAAAGCGCTTATAATGCGCAATGCCCTTCCTGTATTAAATGAGTATAAATTAAAATTTTTTAAATATTATGGTTATTGGTTAGATATATATAATGTCTATAATCAAGCAGCCATGGTGGAATGGTTAAACGGCAACAGACGGGAGGCTTTAAGGTTATTGCTAGTTTCTATTCGCTATCATCCCTATCTCTCAGAAACTTATAGGGCTATGTCTGTTTATTCTGCAGAAGTTGGTATGAGAGAAGCTTCAAAGTATTGTCTACAGACTTATCAACAATTATTGAGTACACAACCTCTTAATCTTGCAATCAGACAGAAATGTTTGCAGGCAGTGAAAGACTTTCTAAAAAAGAATTAACAGACTATTATAATTGGGAGTGCTTTTTTCGATCCTGTATTCAGTCATTGTGATGTAGCGTGCAGCAGTCGTGGATTATACTGATTTCCCGCTTCTTATTACTGGGAGCGTAAAAGAGATGACAAAGTGATTGCTGTCATTGCGAGGAGGTGCGAATGCGCCGACGAAGCAATCCCCACTGAAGGAGCAGGGTAGTTGGAGATCGCTCACAGCTGCTGCGCCGCCTCGCAATGACAGGAGGATTGCTTATCGGCCCTTTTGGGCCTGCAATGATAGCTCAGGTCATATAAAGAAGGCTCTCAGTAGTAATCAGGGGGATTGCTTTTATCTGCTCGAATAAATTTGTAGTTTATATAACGCCCAAGTTTTTCGATTAATCCAGTCATAAGGCAAAATGACAATCTTTAAAAGAGTCAAAAAATAATTTTTTATCTGTTTTGATTTATGAAAGGAGTAAAAATGAGGAAATTACTCGTTTTATTTTTTGTGTTGTTTGGTATCGTTAGTTGCTCTACACATCAGGCAAGTACCGTATCCAAGGTTTCTCCTTCTGTGGTTCAGGAAGAGTCAAACGCTAAGAGTGATCCTAATTATCATACCATAGAGATTGGTAGTACACCTTTTTCTCCTCTAGCATATGATTTTAATCAAGATGGTTTGGTAGATATCGCTGC
>JAMOUE010000166.1 GCA_027068235.1 Deltaproteobacteria bacterium
AGCTACTTTTTCTAAAAGAAGCAGGGATGAAATTCCCTTGTACTTTGGATCTGTATCAGGGAAATGGTTGCCCAAATCTCCAAGGGCCGCTGCACCAAGTAATGCGTCACAAATAGCATGAAGAAGGACATCGGCATCTGAGTGGCCAAGAAGTCCAAGATGATAATCGATCTCTACGCCTCCTAGAATAAGCCTTCTATCGGGCACCAGCCGATGGACATCGTATCCAAAGCCAACCCGCAAATCCATCTCTAGCTCATACCTTCACTTTCAAGATAATTTACAAGTGCCCTTGCCATTTTTAGATCTGCCTCGGTTGTTATCTTAAAATTGATGGAACTACTTACCTGCACCACAACTGATATACCAGCATATTCAAGAAGGCTTGCCTCATCAGTGCCCACAAATCCATCTTCTTGGGCCTTTTCATAGGCGTCTAAAAGATCTCTTTTTCTGCAAACCTGGGGAGTAAGTGCTGCCATTAGCCGGGAACGATCCAATGTCTTGGCGACAATACCATCTTGAACCTCTTTAATGGTATCATCAACCTTCTTTGCAAGAATGGCAGCCCCAAGCTTTGCAGCCATAATACAGATGGCATCTATCTCATCTGTAGTTATAAATGGTCTGGCCGCATCGTGCACTGCCACAAATTCCATACTTTCCGATGAAGCAACAAGACCGTTTTTCACAGACTCCTGTCTGGTTCCGCCACCAGGCACCACCTTCCAGGGCTTTGAATGGCAGTATCTTTCAACATAACCTTTGGCCCTATCCAGATGTTCCAATGGTGCCACAACCACAATCTCGCCTATCTCTGAAGACCTTGAAAAGGCCTCTATACTCCAGGCAATTATTGGTTTGCCATTAAGATCAAGAAACTGCTTTGGCTCCTCATATCCAAGCCTAGTTCCAGAGCCTCCTGCTGCAATTATGGCTGATACTGACATTGCCGATGCCTATTCCTTAAAAATCTTTCCAGGATTTAGTATCCCTTTTGGATCAAAAACCCTTTTTATTTCTCTTTCAAGTCCCAAGACCTTTTCAGAGTGTTCTATATCGATGTATTGCATCTTGGTAAGGCCTATCCCATGTTCACCAGATATGGTACCTCCTAACTCTACGGCCTTATTCATTATCATGGCAACAATTTTTTGAAGATCCTTAGGGTCTAGATCACTTTTATTGAAAAGAAGATTTACATGCAAGTTGCCATCTCCAATATGTCCAAAACAAAAGATATCTACACCGAAATCCTTTTCTAGACGAAGGAGAAAGGCCAGCATCTCTTTTATGGCGCGCCTTGGTACACATACATCTTCACTAACCTTTGTATCATATCCAAGCCCCCTAAGGGCAGGAGAAACTCCTCTTCTTACCTTCCAAATCTTGTTGCGCTCATCTCTATTTGCAGGTTCAACTATGGAAAGCGCACCTGCCCTTTCCAGACATACCGCTGCTTCCTTCAACTGATGGACAACAGATGGCTTGTCACCATCTACTTCCACCAAAATAAATGCCTCACTCCCAGTAGGCACCTGAAACGGTAGGGTAGAAGATACAGCATCCAGGCTTTTTTTATCCAAGAACTCGGCACACCGTGGCAACACCGCTGACTCAAAAAGATTTGACACTGCATCAACTGCCAAATCCATGTCTGAGAAAAAGGCAGCAAGAGTGCCAACTGCCCTTGGCCTTGGGATAAGGCGTAAGACCACCTCCACCACTACACCTAATGTCCCCTCTGAACCTACAAAAAGCCTTGTAAGATCATACCCAACAACTCCTTTGGCAGTCTGAACACCAGTTTCGATTAAGCTCCCATCTGCAAGAACCACCTTTAAGCCCTTGACGTAATCTTTCGTAACTCCATATTTCACCGCTCTAGCCCCACCAGCTCCTGTAGCAACATTTCCGCCTATGGTACAAAAGGCCAAACTGGCTGGATCTGGCGGATAAAAAAGCCCATGACGCTCAACTCTTTTTTGCAAATGGCCTGTAACTACTCCTGGTTCAACCCGTGCAGTCAATTCAACTGGATCAATCTGGATTATTCGATTCATCCTTGAAAGGCAAAGGACTACTCCACCACACACTGGCACTGCCGAGCCTGTTGTGGAACTGCCTGCTCCCCGCGGAGTTACTGCTACTTCAAGGCTGTTACAAAGCCCAACTACTCTTCTAACCTGCTCAATATCTTTGGGCAGCGCCACCAGATCAGGGGGATTCTCAAGACCGCTTGAGTCAAAGCCATAACAGACCACATCTGCCTGCTCCTTCAGAAGACCTTCAGGACCTAGAATCTCTTCCAGCCCTTTTTCCAGGGCGCTTTTTCTAAAGAAGGCCATGGGGCCTTAACGCCATTTTTGCTTTTCTACCTGATTTGTAAGATACTCGATCTGACTTCTAAACTTTGAAGAGGTCTTTATCATCTTATCTATCTTTTTGATAGAATGAAGAACTGTTGCGTGGTCTCTGTTAAACTGCTTCCCAATGTTTTGAAGTGAGGCATCGGTGTATTTTCTTGCAAAATACATGGCTATCTGCCTTGGCAGGGCGATTTCTTTTTTCCTAGATCTCGATCTTATCTGTTCTGGCTTAAGGCTGAAGTGCCCACAAATAAGGTCTGTAATCTTTGCAACAGTAAGGGTATCAGGCTCACCTACTATCTCATGTATTATCTCCCTTGCAAGTGTG
>JAMOUE010000167.1 GCA_027068235.1 Deltaproteobacteria bacterium
TTGGACAAAAATAGTTACCATGATTTCATACCCTTCTATCTTTTTGCAGGGGGAAATGTTTTCAAAAGCTCTTTGGCGACTTGAAGGGCATACTCCATCCGTTCTTGTGGATCTTTGAAGGACTGAAGGCGATCTGTGGCTATTCCTCTCCAGAATATGTTCCTGGTTTTGGGATCAAGGGCATCAACAATAATCTTTCCCTCTTTGTATTCATATTCCCGCTGAATAGGTACCATGGCGTAATTTCCAAATCCGTAGGGATAGAGTCCAACCCTTTGATAATCAGTCACAACCTGGCGTTTATTCTTTATGTTTGTATGAAAAACCACAAGAAAGTCTGCCTTGTCTTCTGGCGCCGGTACATATCCCTTGGCCTTGAATTCATGAGTCAATGCCTCAACGATACGCTGTTGCATAGGAGAGTTTCCCTGTTTGTAATAGACTATTGCAAAGGTCTTTAACTTTGAAAAATCAAAGCTCGGATTATAGTCACTGTTTACCTTAAGGGTTGAACAGCCCCAGAAACTCACCAGTAATACGGTTAATACAGAAAGAAAGAACATTTTTGGGTTCATGACATATCCCTCCTTGGACCCGATTCATAATCATGCAAAATATTCAATAATTAAAATTGAAATGTGCCGTATTGCAACATTAAAACTTTATACCTTGGCAGCAATGCGAGTTTGGTTGTAATATCTCACTGTCGCGATAAGAATATCTGTGAAAAGATAAAAATAAAGGGCACTTTCAACATGGAAATTACAAAGCGAATAAAAAAACAACAAGACTTAAAGCCTCTACCAGACGAGGATAATCTAGGTTTTGGAATCCACTTTACCGACCATATGTTCAAAATGAACTACTCTGAAAAGGAAGGCTGGCACCTCCCTCAGATAGTACCCTATGGCGACTTTCACCTTGATCCTGCCGCAGTGGTGCTTCATTACGGTCAGGCAATATTTGAAGGTCTCAAGGCCTACAAGGGCAAGGATGGTAAAATTCGCCTTTTTCGCCCCATGGAAAATGCAAAAAGGCTGAATAAATCTGCCTGGCGTATGTGTATGCCACAGGTTGATGAAAATGATTTTCTTCAAGCCATTAAAGAATTAGTAAGTGTAGAATCAAGGTGGATACCATCTCAGAAGGGAACATCTCTATATATTCGCCCCTTTATCATTGCAACAGAGCCGTTTCTTGGCGTAAGACCTGCCAAAGAATATATATTTTCCATTATCCTGACGCCTGTCGGCGCTTATTACGCTGAAGGATTTAACCCTGTAAAGATATTCGTGACAGACAAGTTTGTCAGGGCAGCCAAGGGAGGAGTTGGAGAGGCAAAAACTGCTGGAAACTATGCGGCAAGTCTCATGGCCTCGGAAGAGGCGAAAGAGCTAGGTTTTACTCAAGTTTTGTGGCTAGATGCTGCCCAGCGCAAATATGTGGAAGAGGTGGGCACAATGAACATTTTCTTCCTTATTGACGACTCCCTGGTTACCCCATCTCTTTCTGGAAGCATATTGCCTGGCATCACTAGAGACTCTGTACTGACACTTGCCAAAGACTGGGGTATTAAAGTGGAAGAACGCCCCATCTCTATCGATGAAGTGCTTGAAAGTGCCGAATCAGGCCGTTTGAAAGAGTGCTTTGGAACAGGAACAGCAGCGGTTATCTCTCCTGTTGGCTCTCTATACTACAAAGGCAAGAGTGTTGAGGTAAATGGGGGTCAGACAGGCGAGCTTGCACAACGCCTCTTTGATGAGATAACTGCCATTCAATACGGAGAGAAGGAAGACAAGTTTGGCTGGATAGAGTTTGTAGATTGTAAAAAATAATTTCTACTGATAAAAAATCAGCCAGAAGCGACAAGATAAGATATTAGCTCTAAGCAAAAATCTGCTTTTCTTACTTATGCCATCATGAGGCGGTAGAACCGCTGTGGCGATGTAGACGGCCATTATTTGCGTTTTCTTAGGAGATTGCTTCGGTCGCTTCGCTCCCTCGCAATGACAGAGAGGGAAGCGGTGCAAGGCCGAAGGGGATTGCTTCGCTCCGCTGACGCTCCGCTCGCAATGACGAAAGGGTGCGAGGGCGGGGGAGATTGCTTCGCTTCGCTCGCAATGACGAGGGGGAACGTTGGGGATTGCTTCTTCGGCGCATCTGCGCCTCCTCGCAATGACGAAGAATGATGTAACTTTGTTGGCAGCAACAATCAGCTTACAGTGCAGTGGCAGCTATACAGTGGCTGACTTTGTATCTTCCTTTGAGGCGGCCAACCTATATCCATCCACCAACTCATCCATCAGTTCTTGAACAGAAACGATTTTGTCAATCCTGTGGACGTTTTCTCCGCAGAAGACAAAGCCAGAGCCAAGATTACCCTTTTGTGCATTTATCAAGGCCATTCCAATACAATAGGGAGTATCTGGATATCGGCAGGTCTTGATACACTTGTAAGCACACTTTTTGGGATGTTTCTCTCCCCTTGCCATCTTCTCAAGAAATGGCCCCTTTAAAGCCCTGCCTGGAAGCCCAACAGGACTTTTGATGATCATAACATCATCCTTGGTGGCCTGGACGTATGCCTGTTTGAAGGCATCAGAGGCATCACACTCATGGGTTGCAACAAATCTAGTACCCATCTGAACACCAGCGGCCCCAAGCTTGATAAAGCGATATATATCCTCTCCAGTGTAG
>JAMOUE010000168.1 GCA_027068235.1 Deltaproteobacteria bacterium
ATCCTATCAAGTATATCTTGCCACTCCTCCAATGATCTTTTTTCGTTATATATTCTCTCTACAGAATGGCATTGGGTACATCTTTTCCCAATAACACTGTTTTTACCATCTGTTAAAAAACATCCTAAAACAAGGAGGGAAGCTATGAAAATAGTTAGTACAGAGGTAGAATTTGTTAAAAAAGTCATCTTTATAGTCCCTTGATAATAAGTTATAAGGTCTGGTTTTATTTTTTTAGGAGACCTTGAATATTATTAAAGCCACTGGCTTATTGTTAAAAGATTTAGTAGCCTTTGTTTGAATTTACTACGGCAAGGAGGAGCACTACCATGAATTTTAAAGAAGAATGGCAAATACTTGGATGGTATGAAAAATTTGAAAAGCTCGTTTGCATGATTTTGTCTTTAGTCGTTGCATTGGTTATACTTTGCGCCTTATATAAACTTGGTTTTCATATGTTCCATCTTCTAATTGCTCATGGAGTCGATCCCCTTGATCACAAGGCCTTTAAGACGATTTTTGGCATGATAATGATATTGCTTATTGCACTTGAGTTCAAACATTCCATCGTTAAGGTTATAGAGAAAAATCAAAGTATTGTACAGGTCAAAACTGTGCTCCTGATTGCTATTCTGGCAATAAGCAGGAAGATGATAATACTAGATACAAAGACAATGTCTCCACTAACGATATTTTCACTTTCTGCAGTGCTTCTGGCCCTGGGAGTAGTTTACTGGCTTATGCGTGAAAGGGACGACAGGATGATTGAACACAATCATTCCAAGCCGTCCCTATGAATTTTGTACTTTGATTAGCTCTTAAAGACCCTAATCACTTCTTTCATGAACTTTGGAATGTCACTTGGTTGTCTAGATGTGACTATTTTTCCATCAACCACAACAGGAGTGTTTTCATAGATTGCTCCTGCTTCCTCAAGTTTATCCGAGACTTTGTAATAACAAGTTGCCCTTTTCCCTTTTAATATTCCTGCTGCTGCAAGTACCAGAGGACCATGACAAATTGCTGCCATGGGTCTATTCAGTTCTGCAAACTTTTTTACAAAGTCGATGACTGACTCATGCATGGTGAGTTTCTCAGCAGCCTTGCCACCAGGGATGAATAGGGCGTCAAAGGCCTCTGGCTCTGCCTCGTCTATGGAGAGATTGGCACTAATTGTATAGCCAATCTTTCCTTTAACTTCACCCCATTCAGGGGCTGCAATATCAACCTGGAAGCCTTCTTCTTCCAGTCTGTACTTGGGACATAAGAGTTCAGTGTCTTCAAAACCTGATTCTGTAATGAATAAAACTCGCATAGACTCCTCCTTTTTTACCTGGCACATCCTGAATGATGAGACGCAGGTTTTGTTTTACGCATTTTTTTGAAGGCTATTTTTGAAGCCTGGTCTACCTTTGAAACCAGGTGAAATTTCAGTTGGTTACGTATTTGTTCTGGAAGTTCATCAAGATCTACATTGTTCCTTTTAGGTAGAATGACTTCCTTGATGCCAGCCCGGTGCGCTGCTAGTACCTTTTCCTTAATGCCCCCAACTGGAAGCACAAGGCCTCTTAATGTAATCTCACCGGTCATGGCAACATCTGGACGTACAGGTTTATCCGTCAAAAGGGATATGAGTGCCATAACTATTGTTATGCCTGCTGAAGGGCCATCTTTGGGGATAGCGCCTGCCGGAACATGAACATGTATATCTTCAGTCTTGAAAAGTTCTTCTGGTATTCCAAAGGTACAAGCCTTTGATTTGACATAGCTTAATGCAGTTTGGGCTGATTCTTTCATCACGTCTCCAAGCTGGCCTGTAAGCGTTAGCTTGCCTGTACCTGGCATTTTAGTAGCCTCAACAAATAAGATGTCACCTCCCACTGGGGTCCAAGCCAGCCCAGTTGCTACGCCAGGAATTGATGTCCTTTCAGCAACATCTGGCAGATAACGAGGTTTACCAAGAAATTCAGGCAGGTTTTTGACTTTAACTGTCACCTTTTCTTCATGGCCCTGTGCCACCATTCTGGCCACTGCCCTACAGATTGAGCCAATCTGTCGTTCCAGATTCCTTACACCAGCCTCTCGTGTATACTCAGAGATTATCTTAACGAGAGCACGTTTCTCAATGGTCAGATTTTTCTTTGTTAAACCATGGGCATCAAGTTGACGAGGTATCAGATACCTTTTGGCAATCTCTATTTTGTCTTCCAGGGTGTAACCAGAAAGCTCCAAGATCTCCATACGGTCGAGAAGTGGAGCTGGAATTGTTTCAAGTACATTTGCAGTGGCGATGAAAATGATTTTTGAAAGGTCAAATTCAACACCGAGATAATGATCTGTAAACTTAGAATTCTGTTCTGGGTCCAAGACCTCAAGCAGCGCAGAGGCAGGATCACCCCTGAAGTCAGTCCCTATTTTGTCTATCTCATCAAGCATGATAACAGGGTTATTTACACCTACCTTTCTAAGGCCTTGAATGATGCGGCCAGGCATAGCACCTATATAGGTTCGCCTGTGGCCACGTATTTCAGCCTCATCTCTAACACCACCAAGGGCAATTCGATGAAACTTTCTGCCTATTGCCTTGGCAATGCTCTTACCAAGAGAGGTTTTGCCTGTTCCTGGCGGACCTGCAAAGCATAAAATGGGGCCTTTTGCATCGGGTTTAAGTTTTCTAACTGCCAGATACTCAATGATCCTTTTTTTGATCTTTTCAAGATCGTAATGATCTTGATTTAATATCTTTTCGGCCCTGTCGAGATCAAGATTGTCTTGTGTTGATTCGTTCCATGGAAGCTCCAGAATCCAGTCCAAATAGGTCCTTGCCACCGTGTATTCCGACGAAGACGGGTGCATGCGCGATAGCCGTTCGAGTTCACGTTCGGCCTCTTTTCTAGCCTCTTCAGGAAGGTCCTTGGCCTTGAGTTTTTCCCGTAGTTCCTCTATTTCATCAGGTTGTTCCTCAGACTCACCAAGTTCCCTTTTTATGGCCTTTAGTTGCTCTCTTAGGAAATATTCACGCTGGCTTTTATCAACCTGATCCCTCACCTGGCTTTGAATCTTATGCCCAAGTTCTAGAATTTCTAGCTGTTCAGACAATATTTTTAAGGCCTTTTCGAGCCTTTTGGTAACGTCAAGCTCTGCAAGTATCTCTTGCTTTTGCGCTGGAGAGACGTTGAGGTGGCTGATGACTATGTCTGCAAGTACACCAGGATCATCAATATTTACTATGATTGAACGCAATTCACCTGGAAGGTTTGGAGACAGATCCAATATCTTTGAAAAAGCCTGTCTGATGTTGGCAACCATTGCTTCAAGGGCCAGACTCGGATGAACCTTATCCTGAACGGCTTCAACCTTTGCCTTTATGTATGGCTTAGTGGCAGTTATCTCCTTTATTCTGACCCTTGTAATCCCCTGCACCACAAGCCTCGCATGGCCCTGTTCGTTCTTGGCCATCCTGAGAATCAGGCCCATGGTGCCTATTTTTTGATTAAGCTTTTGGGGAAGTTCATCTTCTGAATCTAATGGTTCATCCACTGAGACGACCACAATGGTTCTGTCTGCTGCTAAAGCATCATCTATCATGCGGACAAGTCCTGGCGGCTCTACAATCCAGGGCACAACCATATGAGGAAAGAGCACAATATCATTACTAGGGAGTATAGGTAACTCCCTTATAGTATTTTGATGTTGCTCCTTTAATTTTTGTGTGTTTTGTATCTCTAAATCGTCGTTATTATTTTTGTTATTATTTTGGTCTTGGCTCATAATCGCTCCTGACTTATTAACTGCCTTATTTTACCTCGATTTGCATTTGGTCGTTTCCTTTCTTAATGAAACGTACAATTAGCAAGCCATTTTCCATTTTTGCCATTATATCTTCTGATTCTACTGGAAGTGGAATCCTAATGACCCGTTCAAAAGGGCCATATTCAACTTCCATTTGAAAAAATCTTTTCTCCTTTATTGCTAAAGGTGGTGTCCTATTTCCTGACATGCGTAAAAATTGTCCTTCCAGCATAAGCTCTAGATTATCCGATTCCACACCTGCTAGATCTGCTACAATGTAAACGGATTTTTGATCTGCATAGATATCAATGGCAGGGATCCAGCCCTTTGTTTGGGTTATAGCTCCATAAGGAACTCTAAAAAATTCATCTATCATCTCTCTGACTTCTCTATGGAGGCTGTCTATTCCTTTTGAAATTCCAATTTTGATTACCGGCATACTGATTTCCTTTCACCTAAAGACCTATTACCCCTACCAATATCTGGAGCTTAGGCTTAAAAGGAGTTAATTTTATTTTGAAATAAAATAGTTATAGCTAAACCCTTATGCAACATAGGGAGTATGATTAATGCGAGTATTTTTTATCGAAATTCTTCTGGTAGGAGAAATTCACTTGACTTTTTCTTGATTTTGTTATTAAAAGGCCTATCCAAATCCTCCTTGCCCTGGAGTTTCCAGGGCCAGAGAATCGACCGAAAGGGGGCAATTCTATGAAATTGCGTCATTATGAAACCATGTTCCTTCTTCATCCTGAACTCAGTAGTGAGGACAGGGAGAGTGCTGTAGAAAAATTTTCCGATATCATCAAAAATGATCAGGGCCAAATCGTTAATATTGATCAGTGGCCTCTGAGAAAGTTGGCCTATAGGGTCCAGAAACAGACACAGGGCTACTATGTGGTCATAGATTTTGGTGCGCCAGGCAGTGCTATTGAAGAGCTGACAAGAAATTTTAGGCTTGATGAGCGCGTCATGAAGTTTATGACTACGAAACTGGATGATGAATTTGATCCAGAAGAGGCCGCCAAAAAGTATTCTCAAAAAGAGAACAAAGAAGCTCAGGCCCAGACAGAAACATCAGAGACTGAGGCAGAAGGGAAGGAGGAATAGATGCAGCGTCCACAGCAAAATAGATATAAACGTCGTAGAATTTATGTAAGGAGGAAGGTCTGTCGTTTTTGTGCAGATAAATCTCTTGTTGCAGATTATAAACAGCCGGATCTGCTTAAAAGTTTTATAACGGAAAGGGGTAAAATCCTACCAAGACGCGTGACAGGTACGTGTGCCAAACATCAGCGTCGCCTTACAAACGCCATAAAAAAGGCCAGAATCATGGCTCTCTTGCCATTTACTTCAGGCCATGCCATAGAGTAAAACTCAAGCTGATGGTGTGAATCCTATTAAATCAAAAGGGGCAGGCTCTGTTAGAGACGAATTGATTGCTATTTTAGCTATTGTCCTGCCCTGTCTCATACCCGATCTTAATTCCCTGCTTCAACTTTTCATGCCAGGGATAGCAGCGGTTTTTCTGAACTTTGGAGCCATTAAGAGGCGCCTTGTTACTTTATTGGTAACCTATATTATTGGCTCCTCACTTTTTCTTTACTTAGGAATGGTCGCCTCTTCTTTGGTTTTGGCCCAGGTTGTTGTCATATGTGGGGTACTTCTAATATCGGTTTGGAAGAATGTAGAGGCACCAAAGACTGTTGTGGTCATGTCAGTTGCCATGTTTGCTATGGCCATTGTGCTTATTGGTTTTGCCTCAAATTGGAATATTTATAATCTTTATTCAAAGATGGTAACTGCTATGACAGCGGAGTATGACAAGGCTGTGGCCCTCTACAAAAAGAGTGCCTCTTCTCCTCTTCCTGCTCAACTAGATGAATTTATTGTAGAAGTTAAACAGACACTAATTGATTACTTTCCAGGCATTATTTGCAGTTTTTTTGTTTTGTTAAGTTTCAGTAATACAATAACATTCATGAGGTTCAATACTTTAAAGGGAAGAGCAAGAAATCTAACCCCTGATTTTGACAGGTGGCAAATGCCTTGGTGGCTTGTTTGGGCCTTTATAGTTTCAGGATTTATGGCACTTATGCCAAACGGTGTTTGGCCATTTGTTGGTAAAAATGGCGTTCTGGTTGTATGCATCTTTTATCTGATTCAGGGCTTTTCTATCATGAAATTTTTCTTTAAAGTGATGGAAACCCCTGTGTATATTCGTTACTTGGTTTATGCTCTTATAGGTATTCAATGGTACGGTTTATTGTTAGTGGTATTTACCGGTTTAATGGATAACTGGTTTGATTTTAGGGCCCGTCTTGAAAAAAAGAGTGCCTCTGGAAAGGACGATCAGGCATAAGTTAAGATTACTGACGGTCTTTTTATAAAATCCAAATTTATTGCTTTGGAGGACAAGAGAAATGGAAGTGATTTTGAATGAAAGTATAGAAAGCCTTGGTAAAGCTGGTGATATTGTCAAGGTGTCAGATGGATATGCTCGGAATTATCTAATTCCCAAGGGGATAGCGATTGTTGCCAACAAGAAAAATCTCGTTCAGATAGAGAAACAGCGGGCTGCCATATTGGAAAGGGCTGCTAAGATACAACAGGAGTTTGAGGCCCTGGCAGAGCAACTTTCCAAGTTAGATATTGAAATACCTGTAAAGGTTGGGGAAGAGGATAAGCTTTACGGTTCAGTAACGTCAATGGATATTGCAAAGGCTATTGCGGACAAAGGCTATGAGGTTGATAGAAAGAAGATAGTCTTACCAGAACCTATAAAGGCGCTTGGAGAATATGATATTCCCATCAAGCTTAGCCCAGATGTAACCGCTACTGTAAAGGTAAGGGTTGTCGCAGCTTCGTAAATTAAAGTCGTGAAGCCATTTGAGATAAAGAGGTTAAGGCCAGATCAGTTCAGGATTCCTCCTCAGAATATCGAGGCTGAACAGTGTGTTTTGGGAGGAATCCTTATTGAGGCCGGAGCCCTTCTTAAGGTTATAGAGATATTGAGCCCTGATGATTTCTATAAAGAAAGCCATTCAATCATTTATTCTGCCATTGTAGATCTGTTTGATAGGAATGAGCCACAAGATCTTGTTACCGTTCATAATGAGCTGAAAAGAAAAGGGCAGTTAGAGGCGGCAGGAGGAGCAGTATATTTGGCCGAGCTGACCGAAACCGTCCCTGTTGCCTCTAATATTGATTATTACGCCAGAATCGTACGAGACAAAGCCATCTTGAGAAGGCTTATTCAGAAAAGTTCTGATATTGCCTCCATGTGTTACGAAGAGGCGGAAGACGTGGACGATATATTGGAGTATGCAGAAAGCGCTGTATTTGAGCTTTCTCAAGCCAAGATCAAACAGTCTTTTCATAGGCTAAGGGATATCTTGAAAGATAGTATTCAGAAGGTAGATGAACTGTATGAGAAACGGGAACTGATTACAGGAGTACCTTCTGGCTTTACAGACCTTGACAAACTTACTGCAGGTTTTCAGCCTTCTGATCTCATCATTATTGCTGGAAGACCATCTATGGGTAAAACGGCCTTTGCCCTAAATATTGCTCAACATGCAGCAGTAGATAACAATATCCCAACTGCTATATTTTCACTAGAAATGTCAAAGGAGCAGCTTGCCCTTAGGATGCTTTGTTCAGAGGCAATGGTAGATGCCCACAAAGTACGTACAGGTTTCTTGAGTAAGTCAGATTGGCCAAGGCTTATAAATGCTGCAGATAACCTTTCAAAGGCCCCTCTATTTATTGATGATACGCCTGCACTTAGTGTCCTTGAAATGCGCGCAAAGGCCAGAAGGCTAAAAAGTGATCAGGATATCGGGCTTGTTATTGTTGACTACTTGCAACTGATGCAGGGCAGAAGTGGTAGTGAGAGAAGGGAACAAGAAATATCAGAGATTTCTAGATCCTTAAAGGCAATGGCCAAGGAGTTGAATGTACCGGTAATAGCGCTGTCACAGCTTAATCGTAAGGTAGAGGATCGTCCCAATAAGCGTCCTCAAATGTCAGATTTGAGGGAATCTGGTGCTATAGAGCAGGATGCCGATGTTATTGCCTTTATCTATAGGGATGAGGTCTATAACCGTGATGAAAACAATCCTCGCCGTGGAAAGGCCGAGATTATTGTGGCTAAACAGCGTAATGGTCCAACTGGTACAGTTGTGCTGGCCTTTGTAGGTAAGTATTCTTCTTTTGGGAATCTTGCAGACGAAATCGAACCAATCGAGCCTTTATAAGGCCATAGAGCAAGTTGAAAGGGCCTTTTCCATTACCTTGGGAGAGGAGCAAAAAGAAAGACTTTATGCATATTTTTCGCTTCTCAACCAGTGGAATAAATCCATCAATCTTACCGGAATAAAAGATCCCAAATTACTGGTCTATAAGCACTTAGGTGATTCCCTTCTTTTTGATAAAATTATACCTAAAGATGTGGTTAGCTTGCTTGATATTGGAACAGGCGCTGGGATACCAGGCCTGTTACTCAAGATATTAAGACCAGAACTAAAGGTCGTTTTGGCAGAGTATGTGAAAAAGAAGTGTTCTTTTTTACGATATGCCATTTCTATTCTCGGGCTATCGGATATTGTTGTAGAGGAAAAGAAGATAGGTCCAGACAATCCGCCTATAAAGATTGATGAGTGTTGTGATGGTTACGAAGTAATAGTGAGTCTTGCTGCAGGAAGTCTTAAGTGGCTACTTGAGATAAGTTCTCCTTTTTTGTCTTCAAGTGGAGAGATCATAGCGTTGAAAGGACCATCAGTTTACAAAGAATTACCTTCTGCAAAACAGACGGCCCTTTCAATGGGGCTTAATATGGAATTAGACGAACTTACTTTGCCTATATTAAAGCATAAAAGAGTGGCCGTTATCTTTCGTAAGGCTACTTAATTAGGCTGTTCCGCACTCCTTTTCTATGTGAGCAGACAGCTCTTGAGCAATATCTTCTATTTCTTTTTGATCCTCTCCCTCAACCATTACCCGTATTACCGGTTCTGTACCAGAGGGCCTGATTAAAATACGCCCTCTGCTGCCAAGTTTTTCGCTTAGGTCTTCCTGTAATTGCTCAAGGCCGTTGATTTCACTAGTTGGAACCTTTTTTTGCAGCCGAACGTTGTATAGTACCTGTGGAAAGGTTTCCATAACAGATGCCAATTCAGATAGAGGGCGTTTGGTCCGCTGCATTACTGCCAATAATTGCAGGGCTGCAAGTATTCCATCTCCAGTTGTAATGTGATCCATAAATATGAGATGGCCAGACTGTTCGCCTCCAAAGTTGTAGCCTTTCTCCCGCATAGTCTCCACAACATACCTGTCTCCAACCTTGGTTCGAACAAGCCGTCCCCCCATTTTTTTCAGGGCTTTTTCAAGGCCCATGTTGCTCATTACAGTTGCAACTACTGTATTGTAGTTGAGTTTTTTGTTTTCTATCATGTGCTTGGCGCATATGGCCATTATATGATCACCATCAACCACGTTTCCCTTTTCGTCTACAACAATAACCCTATCTCCATCCCCATCAAGGGCAATTCCCATGTCAGCGCCACTGTTGCGTACAAGTTCTTGCATAAGTTCTGGATATAGTGCGCCACATTTTTCATTAATATTTATTCCATTTGGCTCAACGCCTATCTTTACAACCTCTGCACCAAGTTCCTCAAATACGGCTGGTGCAACCTTGTATGTTGCTCCATTGGCACAGTCAAGAACGATCTTTAATCCATCTAGGGTCAGATCTTTAGGAAATGTGTGTTTTGCAAAGACAATGTATCTGCCTCTGGCATCATCAATCCTGTATGCCTTACCAACATCTTTGCCAGTTGGCATCTCGCGTTGAAGTGCTGGGGAATCCATGAGTTCCTCTATCCTGGCCTCTACGCGGTCGGGTAATTTGAATCCATCGTGGGAAAAGAGTTTTATTCCATTGTCGTGAAATGGGTTATGAGATGCCGAAATTACAACTCCTGCATCTGCTCTCATACTTTCTGTCAAAAAGGCGATAGCGGGGGTTGGCATTGGCCCCACCATTAGGACATCTACTCCCATGGAGCATATTCCTGCGGCAAGAGCGTTTTCCAGCATATAGCATGAAAGTCTGGTGTCCTTTCCAATAAGAATCCTAGGATTTCTGCTTCTCTCATTTCTAAAGACGTAAGCAACAGCGCGTCCTAGGTTCATGGCCACATCTGTGGTCATGGGATGAACATTTGCAAGCCCTCTCACACCGTCTGTACCAAAGAGTTTTCTCATCTAATCTTCTCCTGCAATACCCTAACTTGTACCTTCTTGGGAATGATTTCCAAACATTCAAAACCTGGCGGCCCTTTGGCCTTTGGTTCCACCACATATTTGCCCGGTTTTAAAGAAGTAGCATTTACGCTGACATTGATATCCTCTATGTGCAATTTATTCAAGGATGGAATTTCACCACACAGTTTTACAGTAACCTCTGTGGGCCAAACGGTAACTTTATAAGGTCCCTGAAAGATGCGGACAGGAACGTGTTTTATTTTTCTGATGCCTTTTTTAGGTCTGATAAAGACAGTTACTTTGAATTTAGATGTCCCTTCAACACTTATTCTTAATTTTTGTAGGTTGGGTGTAGCAATGGCACTAAAGGTCTTTCTTGCACCTGTCAGATCAACAGGGGTAAGAATCAATTCTTTTATTTTGCTGACTTCCTTTGCCGGCCCGCTAATTTGTGTAGCAAGAGGTTGGACGATCACCTTTTCAACTTCGTATCCAGGGGCTGGTTTATTGGCAAGGGTCGGCCTTACCGGAACAGTCTTTCTGAGAAGAGGTTGTAGCTCTATTT
>JAMOUE010000169.1 GCA_027068235.1 Deltaproteobacteria bacterium
GGAACCTTGCCGGCAGGCGACCATGAGATTGCCTTTCGTCTTGACGGCTTTAGCTCAAACGGCACAAGTGGTGTGGAATTGACCGATGTGGAGCTGTTACAGAAAGAGGTTTCAGAAAATGTTTCGGATCTTGGCGATGTATCAGGTGACGGTAAGATAAACATAGTGGACGCCCTGTTTGTTGCCCGCTATGCAGTTAAGCTTCCAGTTAGTAACTTCAATGCAAATGCGGCAGATGTGAACTGTGACGGAAGTGTGAACATCATTGACGCCTTGCTGATTGCCAGAAAGTCTGTAGGGCTGCCTGTGCCTGCATGGTGTGGTTCAGGTAAATAAATAAACATTGGAAGAAGGGTGCAGGCGCGTATGGGATTGCTTCGTCGGCGCATACGCGCCTCCTCGCAATGACGGGAGATGGAAACAGGTCATTGCGAGGAGGCGCAAGGTAACTCTCCGTCATCGCGAGGGGCCGAAAGGCCCCGTGGCGATCCCGCCCGCACCCGCACTAACCAAGCTTGTCATTGCGAGCGAAGCGAAGCAATCCCCTTCGAAGGCGCAGAGGATTGCCGGAGGAGATTGCTTCGTCCTCTATCGAGTCCTCGCAATGACGCGCTTTTCCATCCGGCAATCCTACAGCCTTTTCACCCACACCTTTTTGCCATCAGAGACCACCACAATCTTTATCACATTATCAAATCCCTTGGCTTTAAGTTCTTTAGCGTATGCCCTTTTTTCTATTTGCTCTATTGCCTCTTGTATGGCCTTTTCTGGGTCTTCCTTGTAAAAGCCTGTAATGGACTTCATCTCCATTAAAATGGCGGGCTTACTCTTGTCCTTTTTAGGCACAGCCAAAATGTCGTATCTTCCATATCCAAGCTCCCGGTTTGAGCTTATCTCATACTCGTTTCCAAGGTGTAAGAGCATTCCAAGTACAAAGGCCTGATAGACAGCCTCTGGGTTTTTGCCCTTGGCATCAAAAAAGGACAAAGTAGTTATCACAAACTCATTAAGAAGGCGCTGAAACTGGTCAAGGTTGCCATCAACAAGGGCCCGTAGCATGGTTGTGAGCTTTCTGTTTCCAAAGGATTCTTCAAGCCAGGAGGAGATGATGTTTTCAAATATGTATTTGACCTCTTCATTTGGAACTGCCAGCTCGCATCTTAACCGTCTTGGCTCTGGGATCTGTTTTACACATTTTAGATATCCGCAGAAAAAGAAAAGGCTATAGATGTATCGCTCCTTTTTCCTAAGCTCAGGAAATACGATGTTTTTATCAATGACAGAATCAATGGTCTTTCCTGCAATGAGTTTTTCAATGTTTTCTCTTACATCAAGGCCTCCATCAATCACAAGCTCTTTTACTAGGGCATTTGATGAGGTATTTGCCCAGTAAGGCTCAGGACGTGGAGGGTTAGAATCAATAAAGTTTAGGATAGACCAGGGGTTAAATATGGTGTAAGAGCCAAACTTATAGCCGTTATACCAGGCATCTGCCTCAGAAAGCCTCTCTTCCATCTCATATTCTCTAAAGAGTGCTTTTAGCTCATCTTCTGTAATGCCAAACTTATCTGCAAACTCTTCCTCTAAGATAGTAGAGACTTTTAGGTTATTCAGATCAGAAAATATGCTCTCCTTGGCTACCCTTAAAATGCCGGTAATAACCCCTTTGTAGATATGAGGATTATCCTTTAGCGCCCCGGAAAGAAGCCCGCGCATAAAGGAGATCATTTCATCATAGTAGCCATACTGCCATGCGGCATGAATCGGAGTGTCGTATTCGTCTATTAGGATAATTGCTGGCGTGTTATAGCTTTTGGAAAGAGACTGGGAAAGCTTTTGTAAAGAAAGAGCAAAGTCTATATCAGTACCAGTCCCATCTAAAATTTTTTTGACGTAACTACTATTGTTTTTAGATGTAAGAAGCGCTGTTTGATGGTGTTTATATTCTTCAGTCAAAAGATCTCTTATTTTATAGAGGGCATCTTCAAAGCTTCTTTCTTTAATATCCTTAAAAGTAATTGAGATAACAGGGTATTTTGCAAAGTGTTGTTTAAATACATCAGTTTTTTTGATTTGAAGCCCATTAAACAAGGCTTCAGCCTCTTTTTTATCTTGCTCTGTTTCATGCCTATCAAAGAAATACTTGAGCATTGAAAGGTTTAAGGTCTTGCCAAAACGCCTTGGCCTTGGAATAAGAAGCACCTTTGCGCCTGTCTCTATGATCTCTGAAATAAAAAGGGATTTATCAATAAACAGAAAATCCCCCTGCCTTAATTCTTGAAAGTCACTTATTCCTATGCCAATGCGTTTTTTCATAATATGACCTCTTTAGCGTTTATAAAGAGATATTTTTTCTGTTTTACATAACATGTTTACCAGGTGCGTTGGGGATCGCCACAGGGTCTTTGGCCCCTTGTGATGCCACTCCTCTGCACCTTTGAAGGGAATTGCTTCGTCAACCCTAAAAAGATGGCTTCCTGTAATGACGAGAGAAGGAAACAGGTCATTGCGAGGAGGCGCGCATGCGCCGACGAAGCAATCCCATCCGGCAATTCTACAGCCTTTTCACCCATACCTTTTTGCCGTCAGAGACCACCACAATCTTTATCACATTATCAAAACCCTTGGCTTTAAGCTCTTTGGCGTATGCCCTTTTGTCTATCTGTTCTATTGCCTCTTGTATGGCCT
>JAMOUE010000170.1 GCA_027068235.1 Deltaproteobacteria bacterium
ATTTTGACGAAAAAGAAGCCCTTTTTGTTGTATAGAGCATTTTGAGACATACTCCAACTCACAGATAACTCCCTGTTTTCCCAAGGAAAAATCTTGCAAACAACTTTGGCATCCTTCTTGAGTTATAGAAAAGAAAATTTCAGGAGGAGTATAAAATGAGAACCAAAACACTTAAAACTATAATAGCAACAGGTGCCATTATATTTGCAACATCCGCATTTGCAGTAACGGATTATAGTAAATATTCCCTGCAAGAGCTTGCCCAAATGCGAGGCACCATGATGCAAAAATCCCAGGAAGAGCGGGATGCCTTCAGAGCAGCCTGGCAGGAAAAGATGAGAAATGCAACCCCAGAAGAGCGGCAAACCTACATGCGTGGACGTGGCAGGGGAAATTGCAACGGTAGCGGAATGCAAAGTGGAAGTTACTCCACCAACTCTACTAGAAGGGGCCAGGGCTACGGACGTGGATATGGACGTGGACGTGGACAAGGACAAAGAAGCTGGTAAACTAAAGAGTAAATTTCTGCCCTAAAAAATATTACCTGCCTGTAAAAAAACAGGTTCTCAACCTATGAGAAGGGCCAGTTCTCCTGGCCCTAAATGTTCAAAGGAGAAAAACAATGATATCAAGACGACTGATCCCTTTTTGCGTACCAGCCATTCTTGTACTGACATTGATGTTATTTATCCTACCAGTTCAAGCAAGTGGACCAAAGGGCGGATTGCGCGTAATAAAGCCACAAAATAAACCTTTTTTGATACTTGGCAAGCTACCGCATCTCACATTACATCTGATGAGCCATTGGGATGACCCAAAACTTGGCCTTAGTGACGACCAGAAAAAGTTGCTACTTGAAATCAGAAAAAAGACAATTAGCCAAGTAAAGTCACTTGCAAAAGAAATATCTCAATTGGAGGATATGGTGGTCCAAGGAGCCAACTCGGGCAAAACCCCCGAAGAGCTGGCCCCTTTGGTTAAAAAGATTGCTGAGCTAAAGACAAAAGCTACTATGGTTCAACTTCGTTGTATCTTTGACACCAAGAAGATTTTGAGCCCAGGGCAACTACAATATCTGCTACAAACATCACAAAAACGCAATCCAAGAAAAGATTAGGATTGATCCTTTTTTATGCGTTTTCGGCTAATTCCTCCAAGGAAGACCAAGCCCAAACCCAGTAGAATCATTGTTGCTGGCTCTGCAACAGTGGCTGGAGCAGGAGACATAAATGGTACGGTACCACTTCCCATTAAATTATCATTACCGCAGCCGAGTGTAAGATGAGCTGTAAAGTCCTTACCTGCAATAAAGTTCAAATCAAGCCCAAGTAGTGCGTAATGCAAGCCACCTGATAGATTGTTTACCTGGCTATCAGACAGACCTGCAAGGTAAGAAAGACTGCCACTACCGATTTTAATACCGCCATCCACGTAACGATATGGGTTTGATAAATAGTTTGACTTATAGTAAACGGTGGTGGTGACTCCGCCTCCAGAGATATCGTACAGTTCGTAAGTACCGTTTTCTACATCGAGATCAAAGACATATTCATATCCAAAATTATTGGAGATATCTTTTTGTCCGTTGGATTGCATTGTATATGAATTTGGATCGAAAGCACCATCAATATCTATAAAGACATCTCCCACCAGAATCCCTTTATTACCGTTTAAAAAGTCGAATCCTCCGATAACCTGTAAATCATTGCCTGTTAGGAAAAACCCCTCAAGATCCCAGCTTTGTGCCTGCTCACACCCAGGCTCTACTTCATTATCCTCATTCTTTCCATACCAACCGGTGTCTTTAGACGAACTGCCATCATAAACTGTAATATTAGTGCCTAAATTTAGCGCAAAGACGTTGGCAGCCATGCCAAAAACCAACAAACTGATCATACCCACAAAAATAATATTAAATGTCTTCAAGAAATAAGTCCTCCTTGTGATAAGTTGGTCTTTGACTATATAGCTAAAACGGTGCCATTATTTCAGGAATAAGACGGAGAAAACTCCACAAAACATGCGCAAATTATTCAGGCTAAATCCTGTAGTGTAAATTTTTTTATATAAATGTGAGAAATTTTGTTCTCAAAAATGACGAAAATTTTTCTAAGTGACAAGAAATGTCACACAAGAAAAGAACGGATGGAGATCACCTGAATGATAAAGGCTTTTGGGTATGACAATTATGAAACCAGTGCACTTAAAGCTCTATTATCTCAAGCCTATGCTCCATGTCTGGATGTTGAATAGAGGGACCTTCTGTAACTATGGCTGCGCTTCCTGAAAGGCCAAATTCTTTCACCCAGTTTTTTACAGCATAAGACCATCTGGAGGGCTTGTCCTCTTTAAGCACTGGAACCACGCCAAATGAAAAAAGGAGATCTTTGCAGGTCTTACCGCTGGGGCTTGGGGCTATAATCCAGCAGGGCAGACGGAACCTGGTTATCCTACGAGCAGTTGCCCCCGAATCGGTAGGACAAAACACCGCTGCCGCATCCATTCTTGCAGCTATCCTGTCAACACTTAGTGCGATAAGATCCACTCCTTCCTGCCTTAAAGTCTCTTTTGAAGTGGAAACGGCCTGTGCATGTTCTTCAAGAAGCCTTCTGAAATGCGCCCTTTCAATATGGGGTTCTGTAGCCAAGGCAATCTTTTTTAACATATCAAC
>JAMOUE010000171.1 GCA_027068235.1 Deltaproteobacteria bacterium
ATTTAAGACCTCGTCTTCGAAAAGAGGAATCTCTTCTACATCGCCTTCATCCCAAAGCTCATCATCTCCCTCTATGTTGATTCCTATTTCATCTTCACCAAGATTATCGCTGTCTTTCGCCTCTATCACCTCTTGTTCAATCTCAATTTGTATGTCATCTTCTTCTGAATCAGGCAAATCAATTGGTTGATCTTCAATGGTAGCTGCATCAACCTCATCTGTTAAAGTTTCCAAAGAAGCTGAATCAACTGGACTTTCAATGTTGAGATCCAACTCCTCATCAGAAATCTCTTCCATTTCAACGTCTACCTGCGGCTCATTCTTTAAACCATTAACCTGTTCCATTTCTCTTTTTAACTCTTGTAGTTTTTCCTGTATATCTATGTCTGTCTCAACAAGTGAACTACCCATTTATATCAAGCAAATATCTTCTCAATTTTTTCACTTAAAGTCTCTGGTGTAAAGGGCTTAACTATATAATTACTTACTTTTGCCTTGACCGCTTCTATTATATTCTCTTTTTGTGCCTCGGCAGTTACCATGAGAAAAGGAATATCCTTCAACTTTTCATCAGCCCGCACCTTTTTTAACAACTCAATACCTGGCATTTTGGGCATATTCCAATCGGACACTATGAAATCTACTTGCTCCTTCTGGAGTATCTCCCATGCTACCGACCCATCATCAGCCTCTATGAAATTTTTAAAACCCAGCTGAGTAAGAATATTCTTTACGATTCTGCGCATGGTTGCAAAGTCGTCAACTATTAATATCTTCATATCATGGTTTATTGCCATTTATACCAATCCTCCTGATTACTATGACTTTTAGTAACTGATCGAACATTTGGCTAAAATTCATAAATTGATCCGATTAGAAAATCTCTTTTATATTAGACAGCTCATTCTTATCGAATACTTCCGCCAACTTGGCCCTGATAGAAGCCACAGCCTTGGTATGCATTTGTGATATACGACTTTCCGTATACCCCATTATCTCTCCGATCTCTTTCATTGTCAGATCTTCAAAATAGTAGAGTGAAACCACAAGTTTTTCTTTTTCAGGAAGTGACTTGATGCAATCAACCACTATCTCCTTTATTTCGAGCATATTGAGTCTTTCAAAGGGATCACTCTGATTGTCATCGGCAATTAGATCGAAAAGATCCTCGTCAGTCGCATCAGGCATCCTACGTCTGATAGCATCTATGTCTAAAAAAGTTACACCTCTAGTCTTATCAAGGAGTTTATAGTATTCTTCTATACTTATGCCCATTTCCTTGGCAATTTCGTCATCTTCGGGCATTCTTTCCAGACGCTTTTCTAAACGCTCTATGACCTGTTCAAGCTCTGTTGCCTTTTTACGGACTGAACGAGGAACCCAATCCAGGTGTCTGAGCTCATCAAGCATTGCCCCTCGTATACGGAACTCCGCATAGGTCTTGAATTTGATCTTTTTTGATGGATCAAATTTCTCAATAGCATCTATAAGGCCTATGACTCCAGGCCCTATAAGATCCTCTGGCAAAATGTGGGGAGGAAGCCTCCCAGCCAGTCGATTTGCAACATAGTTTACCAAAGGTGAATACTTAATAATTAGCTCTTCTCTCTTTTGAGGGGTCAGGCGTCTACCCTCTCCGAAAAATTCCTCTGTATAATCTTTCAATTTGGGAGCTGCACTTGTTCTTGCCATAACTATAGCCTCAACAGGTTTTTCCAGAAAAATTTTATATTGCCATCGTTGGTACTCAAATCCAGGTTAAGGATGTTTTCTGCAAGCCGTCTAAAACCTTGGCTGGCCTTACTTTCAGGGAAAAGCTCCAAGGCCGGTTTTTGCTGCATCACCGACTTGGGTATAGAAGTATCCTTGGGAATGTAACCTAGAAAATTAAAGGAAAGGACTCCAAGGAACCTATCAGCCACTGCTGTCAATTGCTTAAAGATCTTGTAGGCCTCTTGCCTACTGTTTGTCCAATTAACAACAATGGAGAACTCCTTTACCATGTATCTTTTTGATAATACCTTTATTAAGGCATAAGCATCTGTAATAGATGTTGGCTCGGGTGTCAAAATAATAACTCTATTTTGAGCGGCCATGTTAAAATACATGACAGTGTCAGAAATCCCAGCAGCATTGTCTATCAACATTACCTCCACAGGCTCTTCAAGGCAGTCAAACTCATTGAGAAGAAAGAGCTTTTCACTCTCATTGAGGTGACATAACTCCTGGATTCCTGAGCTTGCAGGAAGAAGCTTGATGCCACTTGGACCCTTTATAATCACATCCGAAAGAGTTCGTTCACCTGAAAAAACGTGTTGTATCGAATACTTTGGAGTAATGCCCAACATCACATCCACGTTTGCAAGTCCCAGGTCAGCATCAAGCACAAGGACCTTTTTTCCCATTTGAGCCATGGCGATGGCCAAATTTGTAACTATACTGGTCTTTCCAACACCACCTTTACCACTACTAAAGCAAAGGACCCTTGGGTAGGATGCTAAAGCAGTATTTTGGCTCTTTCGTCCATTGACGCTGAGGCTATCAAATGAACAGTAGGCCTTCCATTGCTTGAGTGTAGCAGCTTGATTCATAAGGTCTCCGGCATTACATTCGTCTTGTCAGTTGCTATATCTTTATGAACCCTAAGAAGCCTCTCTAATCCTTTCAGAGGTTCTAGCGCTCTATCAGCGATCTCCATTGGATTGGCAAACCTGATATCCTCAGGCACACGTTGACCATTCGTAACATAAGACAGTGGGAGATCAGCCTCTATTATTGGAAATACAGACGAGGCTAATGACCTAGTTTCGTCTACCTTGGTCAGTGTCCAGCCCGCTAGGGGGAATTGTCTGTAGAAACTGATTGCTCCCATAATATCTTCTCTCTTACTAGTAGCACTAAGCATTACCTGTGCCATAAGTCCGGGAACTGAATCAAAGAGTCTTTCCAATTCTGTCTTGTGGGAAGAAGAAAAAGGATTTCGACCAGTTGTATCAACAAAGATAAAATCTTTTTCTTTGTGTTGTCCAAAAAGCCTAACAAGGTCTTTGTTTGTCCTGGCAACCTCCATTGGGATGTCCATAAGGTTGGCATACTTTTCAAGCTGTTCCTGGGCCCCCATACGGTAACTGTCAACACAAATGAAGAGTCCTTGCTTCTTGCACAGGAATTTGAGCCGTGCAGCAATTTTGGCGAGGGTAGTCGTTTTCCCGACACCTGTAGGTCCGACAAAAGCCCACCAGCACCTGGCAGGTTGATCTTCTGCAGGGATTCCTATTTTCACTCCATTGATGATGAAGCTCTTAAGCACAGACACTGCATACTTCCAATTTGGCTTTACATTCATTCTTTCATCTAACAAAAGCCTTGCCAGTACCTTTTCACTTTTTTTATCCAGGCCCAGGCATGATGAGATCCCATCAAGCATCTTCTCAATATCTTTTGATTTAGAGCCACTCTTGTTAGAAGGCCCACCACCTTCTCCTCCACTTTTGACAAAGGCCTTAATCAGGCCCGACATCATCCTGATCTCTTTCTTTAGTTGATCTATTTCAGACAAAAGAAGCCTTTGAGAAGAGGGGTCCTCCTTAGTGCGCGCGGCGTACTTATTGACTTTTGAGGTTGCAGGCGGCTTTTGAAAAGCCTCTTCCAACTCCCTATCAACTGCTGCAATAACCTCTACAAAATTGATTGTGTGTCCAGAGGTCCCCTTTTTTACAGAGCGATTTTTGGTACTAAGGATGACTGCATCGTCTCCGAGTTCGGCCTTTACCTTTTGCAGGGCCTCAGAAACATTCTTAGCGCTAAACCTTCTTAAATGCATAAATGGCCCCCTTTATTCAAGTGTTATGACACCTATGGATTCAATACGTATGTTTCCAGGTATCTCTGAATGGGAGATCACATGGGCGTCAGAAATAAATCGTTCTATCAAACGCCTCAAATGTCTCCTAATGGTTGGGTTTGTGAGAATAACAGGAACAAACCCCTTACCTTCTGCTTCTTCAACACCTTTTTTCACGGCATTTATAATACGTTGGGCAGCAGCTGGATCAAGGGTGAGAAAAACACCATGTTCTGTTTGTTGCAAACTATTTCGTATGGTCTCCTCTATATGTGAATCAACCGTCAGGACCCTGAGGGTATCCTCTTCATCCACAAAAGGCTTAACAATGGCCCTTCCTAACCTTTGCCTTACATACTCGGTAAGGATCTCAGGATCTTTTGTCATCTCACCATAATCTGCCAAGGCCTCAGAAATGGTTAAAAGATCCCTTATAGAAATATTTTCTCGAACAAGGTTCTGAAGAACTTTCTGGATAATGCCAAGGTTCAGTACAGAAGTAACCTCCTCCACGGCCTTGGGACTAGTCTTGGCAAGGGCATCAAGAAGCTTCTGGACCTCTTGCCTGCCAAGCAGCTCTGCAGCGTTTTTCTTGATAACCTCTGCCAAGTGGGTAGCAATAACAGTTGAAAGATCGACCACTGTGTATCCAGCAAGCTGGGCCTCCTCTTTCTGATCCTCTGTAATCCAGATTGCAGGTAGACCAAAGGCAGGCTCAGTAGTAGGAATGCCATCAATCTCCTTTTGGACATCACCAGGATTCATGGCAAGCAGATGCCCAACCATAAGATTTCCCTTTGCCACATCTATTCCCTTTATCAAAAATCTATACTGGCCAGGCTGAAGCTGAAGGTTGTCCCTTACATGCAAAGGCGGAACAATTATTCCCATCTCTTGGGCAAATTGCCGCCTGATAGATTTTATCCTATCGAGTAGATCTCCACCCTGCTCCTCGTCAACCAGTGATATCAAGCCATATCCAACCTCAAGCTCAAGGATGTCTAACTGAAGGAGCTTTTCAACCTCTTCTGGTTCTGAGGCCTGCTCTTCAGCCTTCGCCTCTTCCTCAGCAACCTTCTTTCCTGCAAGCTCCTCTTCTACCTTTTTGTTCTCTTTGAACGCCGTATATGCCAAAAAGGCTATTCCACCAGATAAGGCAATAAAAGGAATGGTTGGAAGTCCAGGGATGAAACTAAACATAAAGACAATAACCGAAGTGACTGCTAAGGCCTGAGGATGGGTAGAAAATTGCCTTATGAACTCCTTACCCATACTGGCCGTTGAGGCTGCACGGCTCACCAGGATACCGGCAGCAGTAGATATTATGAGGGCTGGTATCTGGGAAACCAGACCATCACCAATAGTCAACAGGGTATAACTTTGGGCTGCGCTTGATACGGGCATGCCTTGCTGTAGTACCCCAATAACAAATCCACCAATAACATTTATTGCCATTATGATCAGTCCAGCAATGGCCTCTCCCCGAACAAACTTACTGGCACCGTCCATTGCCCCGTAAAACTCAGCTTCCTTGGCAATTTCCTCTCTTCTACGTTTGGCCTCTGCCTCATCAATCAGGCCAGCATTCAAATCTGCATCTATTGCCATCTGCTTGCCCGGCATTGCATCCAGAGTGAATCTGGCTGCTACTTCAGCTATCCTGCCAGCACCCTTGGTAATGACCACAAAGTTGATAATTACTAAAATAAAGAAGACAATCGCCCCTACTACAAAGTTTCCGCCAACTACAAAATGGCCAAATCCCATGATTATCTTACCGGCAGCATCTACTCCCTCGTGGCCGTGAAGAAGGATAAGCCTGGTTGATGCTATATTGAGTGATAACCTGAATAATGTAGTTATGAGAAGTAGGGATGGAAAAACAGGAAAATCCAGTGGTTTTAATATGTAGATAGACATTAAAAACACTAGCAGGGAGATAGTAATATTAAGGGCAAGAAAAAGATCCAGAGCAGGAGCTGGAAGGGGCAGGATCATGAGCAGGAGTATGCCAACCACGCCTGCTGCTGCAATGATGTTGCTTTTATCAACTTCCATCCCTGTCCAAAGGGTCTTTACTGCTTCAATAGCTGCCACAACACCTATCCTCCTGTCTATTATCTCTTGGATTTACCCTTAAGCCGGTAAACATAAGCGAATATCTCTGCCACTGCCTTAAACAGGCTATCTGGGATGACCTCGCCCAGCTCAACAAGTTTATAAAGACTCTGGGCCACCGGCTTGTTTTCAATAACTGGAACAGAATGCTCTCTTGCGATCTGCCTTATCCTTTCTGCAATTATACCAGCACCTTTTGCCACAACCATTGGAGCATCCATCTGGGTGGGATCATACTTTAATGCAACAGCAAGCCTTGTAGGGTTGGTAATAACCACGTCTGCCTCGGGAACTTCCTGCATCATGCGCTTTCTTGCCATCTCCCGTTGAATGCCTCTAATACGAGACTTGACATGAGGATCTCCCTCTGTCTGTTTGTATTCTTCCTTTACTTCCTGCTTGGTCATTTTCAGATTTTTCTCGTGTTCATAACGCTGGTACATGTAATCAAGTATAGAAAGCAATATCATTGCCAAACAGGATTTCCAAAATATCTCAAAACTTATCATCCCTATAAATGAGGCTATATGATATGGCGTCATCTCAAGAAGCGGCATTATCCGCTCTATGCCCTTGGAAACAGTTGAATATACAATCCAGCATACCACTATGAGTTTTAGAAGAGATTTAACAAACTCCATAAGGGCCTGAAGTGAAAACAAACGTTTGATGCCTTGAAGTGGACTCATTCTGGAAAACTGAGGCTTTAAGGGCTCCATGGTCAAAAGTGGCCCTATCTGCAGAAAATTTGACAGTATAGCCACTACTGTTATGACAAGAAAAAGAGGAGCCAAAATTCCACCAAGTTGCCCCAGTCCTGTTAGCCCCATTGACTGTAAGTTTGTAAGGGTAACTGGAAGGGTGTGAAGATTTTCAAGATAGTAAATAAGTATGTGATCAAGCCGGGTTATAAAAAAGGCACTCCCCCAGTAAAGTGTAAAAAGGCCAGATAACAACACTGCGACAGAGGCAAGTTCCCTACTCTTAGGAACCTGTCCTTTTTTCCTAGCCTCTTCCCGCCTTTTCGGGGTTGCCTGTTCAGTCCTTTCCTGGAAGGATTCTGGTGGCATCTTAGCCTCCCATGGCCTTTAGTGCCAAAGGCATCAGCTTAACTGCTTTATCAAGAGAACGGGCAAGCACAGGCCAAAAAACTTGTAAGGTCAGACCAAAGAAGAATAGTCCCAGGGCAACGTTGATACTGAAACTCACTATGAGCATATTGATTTGTGGGACAAGTTTTGCCAATATACCAAGTCCCACCTGTGCTAACAGAAGGATTGCCATTACTGGCGCCATTAACTTTATGGAAAGCACAAACATCTCATGCCCCATTATTATCACCATTTGGTAAAGGGATTTGGAGATGAAGAGGTTTCCTGGAGGGAGAATCTCAAAACTTTCAAAAAGTGTTTTCACAATTGCATGATGGCCATTTGCAATCAAAAAGAGGAGCAAGGCCAACATGTAGGCAAACTGGGCCACGATAACCGATTGAACACCGGTTTGAGGGTCCATTATATTGGCAACACTTAATCCCATCTGGACACCAACCATCTGGCCAGCAATCTGGAGCCCTGCAAAGATCATCCTTAAAAATAGAGAAAGAATGAGTCCAATTATTACCTCTTGTATGGCGACAATGAAAAAATCAAGTGTACTTGACGGTAAGACCAACAATTCAGGATTTATAAGTGGAGCCACCATCCAGGTTAATATAAGACTCATACCAGCCTTTACAGGCATGACTATGGTCTTCGAATTGAATACGGGCATCATGAACAAGATGGTGGAGATTCTTACCAACACCAACAAAAAGACCTGATAATGAGATAATATCCAGGCCACTGCGTCATTTCCCATGACGCACCTACCTTATGAAGTTTGGAATATTTAGGATTATATCCCTGGTATAGTCTACCATTTTGTTCATCATCCACGGGAATGCCAAGAGAAGCCCAATTAACACCGCCACTATTTTGGGTACAAAGGTTAGGGTCATCTCCTGAATCTGAGTCACTGCCTGAAAGATGCTTACAGCAAGTCCTACTATAAGTCCCAGTCCAAGCATAGGAAGACTAATAAGAAGGGTTATTTCAACGGCATTCCTTGCAAGTCCAACAACCATATCCTGGGTCATCTTTGCGCCTCCTTAAACAAAGCTCTGAAGTAAAGAGCCTGTGAGTAAATGCCAGCCATCTACCAAAACGAAAAGCAGCAGCTTAAATGGCAGGGAGATAAGCACTGGAGGAAGCATCATCATTCCCATGGAAAGCAGAACACTTGAAACCACCATATCTATAATAAGAAATGGAATATAGAGAACAAAGCCTATCTCAAATGCAGTCTTGAGTTCACTTATCATAAAGGAAGGAATAAGTACTGATGTTGGGATATCATCTGGATCTTTTGGATTGTCAATCTGTGCAAAATGGGCAAAAAGGGCAAGGTCTGACTCTCTGGTATTTTTAAGCATGAATTGTCTCATAGGCCTTTCCACATTTTTCAGGGCCTGCTTAAAATTTATCTCATCATTCAGGTAGGGTTGGATTCCCTTTTCATTGGCAACACTCCATACCGGTTGCATGATGAAAAATGTCAAGAAAAGAGACAAGCCTATCAGCACCTGATTTGGAGGCATCTGTTGTGTCCCTATTGCCTGACGTAAAAACCCAAAGACAATAATAAGCCGTGTGAAAGAGGTCATCATGAGCAGGATAGATGGAGCAAGAGAAAGGACGGTTAAGAGTAATATAATCTCTAGGGCAGCAGAAATCTTTTTGGGATCGTCGGTGTTTTCTATGGCAATATTGATACTTGGGATATGAACAGCCAATGCGTCAAGTGGCAACAATAGCAAAAGAATTGCAACTATCCCAAATGCGAAAAGGTGGCCTTTTGTCATCTCTTACCATCTCCTTTTGCCAACTCTTTTTCCTTTTCTTTGAGGATATCGCCAAATTCCTTGAGCTCATCCACCTCTATGGCTCCAAGAAGGCTCACGCTTTGATCTGTTGAGCCTATTAAAAAATATTTTCCAGCAACGCATACCAAAGATATATGGCGCTTAGGAAGTAAGGCCCTATTTTCTATTACCTTAATAAACCCCTTTCCACCTGTTTGATTTACAAGGCCAAACCTTTTCATAAGATAGGCAACAGCCAAGAGTATGCCCAGTATCATGGCCAAGGCGCCTATCATCTTTGCTAAAAGTGCATACGTTTCCATGAACAACCTAGATCAGCCTAAAGATTTCACTCTCTCTTGAGGAGAGATAATCTCTGTGAGCTTTATTCCAAACTTTTCATTAACAACAACTACCTCTCCCTTGGCCATGAGCTTGCGGTTAACATAGATGTCTGCTGGTTCTCCAGCCATCTTGTTGAGTTCAACTATGGAACCTTGTCCAAGCTGCAAGAGCTCTTTTATTTTCATTGTGCTCCTTCCAAGCTCCACCTGAATCTCAAGGGGAATTTCAAGGAGAAAGTTTAACTCTGGTTTTTTGCCAGATTGCGATTGACCACCAGAAGTAAGCTCATCAAACTTTGCAGCAGGCGCTGATGGTTCATCTTTTGGTGCTTCAGCTTGGGCATCTTCAGGCAGGCCCTCACTAACTGCCTTTTGTGCTGCAGAATCTCCACCATCTGCCGCTTCCTTGAAGGCATCTGCCCAATCTACATCATCACTGCCTTGTGAGGCAGCAGCTTCATCACCGGAACCCTCTGCCTGAGCGCTATCATTTCCTTCCAGCAGTTTATCCAGTTCATCCTGGCTGATTGACCCACCACCAACATCACCTTCCTGTTTCTCTTCTGTAGAGGCGGAGGCTTCTTGGGTTTCTTCTTGAGCCTCTTTGTTTTCTTCCCCGCCTTCTCCTTCTTCCTGTAAAAGTTTGTCCAATTCTTCCTGAGTTAACATAATTTGCCTCTGAACCTTTTATTCATCATCAAAAAGCACCTTTTCTATCTTAAGGGCCTTTTGCCCCCTATAGATCCCAGGTTGCCCCATAAACTTTGGTTGTTCCTTTATAAATGCTGTCAAAAGATCATCCACCCTTGTATCGAGTTGAATAATATCCCCTACCTCAAGATCCAATATGTCTGAACCTGTAAGCTCTGCTGTACCGAGGGGTACGTCCAGTCTCACTGGGACATCTAGTACATTCTTCAACAGGGCCTCTCTCCAGGCAGGATCTTCCGTTTCATCTACCTGAAATGACTTTTGAAGCTTGCTTTTAATGGGCTGGATAAGGCTAACAGGCAAACAGATGTATATAACACCACTCATCTCTTCTATGTCTAACTGGAACTTACATACTATTACAGCGTCTTCATCCTGAATGATCTTTGCAAATTGAGGGTTGATCTCGCTCCTAACATACTGAATCTTAATTGGATAGATGGAGGCCCACGCCCTAGTCCAGTCCTTCAAGATGGAATTGACAATCCTTTTTATGAGTCTTTGCTCTATAGATGTAAATTCCCGTCCTTCTATCCGGCTTTTTCCTATTGTTGTAGAGCCAAGAAATATTTCCACTATGCAAAACACAAGCTGAGAATCCATCACC
>JAMOUE010000172.1 GCA_027068235.1 Deltaproteobacteria bacterium
AAAGCCTTGATGCAACGGGTATTGCCTGCCCTCTACTAGCTACACAGGCAAGACAGACAAACAACAGTGGCAGGAATAAAAAATCATTTTTTACTTTGCTTGATGGATTTAAAAGGCTTAGTTGGGCGCAAGACAAAGGGCTTCACACTGTCCCTGTAATAATCATCAATAGCAACATTAAAGAGCGTTTACTCTTTCTAATATCCAAACATGCAAAGATTTTAGATACCTGTATAGCAAAGGCGCTTTTTCTCAAATTTCTTTTGGATGCTGGTTTCCAGCAAGACTTGATCGTTCAAGAGGCTATGGAACCCATCGAGTTACAACCCTATAAGGCGCTTTTTGAACGCTATCTTAGGGTAGCAGATCTTCCGCCAAAGGTACTGGCCTTTTGTCACAAAAAGGACTTTTCTCTAAAAAGGTGTCTGAATCTTACTTACCTGCCAAAAACCTTACTTTTAGCAGTAATGGATCTTGAAGGACAAATCTCGCTTTCTGCCAGTCTTTTGCAAGAACTCTGTGATACAATATCAGAAGTTACAAGGCGTGAAGAGATGGAGATAAAAGATTTTTTCGAGCTGAAAGAGATAAAAGCCATTCTTTCATCAGACAAGGACCGCACGCTTAAAACAAATCTCCTCAGACAGGCCATAAGAAAGATGCGTTTCCCTACCCTTACAAAGATTCAAAACGAACTGAAAAAGGTTGAAAAAGAATATCTTGCCAACCTGCCGTTAAAAGTCGTTTGGGACAATACCCTTGAAAACAGAAAACTTACCATCTCGGCCATCATCAGTAGCGAACAGGAATTTTATGAACTTGAAAGGGCGCTTTCTTCATCACACACCAAAAAAGGTATAAAAAAACTCCTATCCTACTTTTAATCATGAAGTTTAAAAGCATTACCGTACATCCAGAAGTGGTACATATGCCAATTACCAAGCATTTACCTCACTTCACTACCAGCGCTAACAGCCCAAAGCTTTCAGACTACAAACAGGGTAAACGTCACCTGTTCGTTGCCCCCAAAAAAGGCAGGCTATTTCACATATGTGCCTCACTTGATACCCGTTACATCTGCTGTAGCACTCATGTCATATCACACATAAGCAACTGTCCTTTTGAATGTACATACTGTTTTCTACAAAATTACCTGACTGATACCACACTTACAGTGGTAGCAGATACAAAGGCCATCATCCAGGAGATAAAAGAAAAGACCTCTCTACAACCTTGGCGACTGTTTAGAATCGGTACCTGGGAGCTTGGAGACAGCCTGGCCGTTTCACCTCTTAATAATTTGGCTATTGAATTGGTCAAGGAATTTACAAAGCTAGATAACTGCATACTAAAGCTTAGGACCAAAGGCAGCGCGGTTGAACCTCTGCTTGATATAGAACACAAAGGTAAAACTGTAATCTCATGGACAGTAAATCCCCCAGAGATAATCAAAAGGGAGGAAATTGGCACTGCAACCCTTGACAAACGGCTCCGCGCCATGGAAAAAGCCGCAAAGGCAGGCTATCCTATCGGACTACATTTTGATCCAATGATCCTGTTCAAAGGATGGGAAGCTGCCTATCTAAAGCTTGTAAAAGCCATTTTCACTGCCATCCAACCAAAAGATGTCATCTGGATATCCATAGGTAGCCTTCGCTTCAATCCTGAGATGAAAAAAAAGATAGAAAACAACTACCCTTCATCCAGAATTACAGCCCAAGAGATGATCCTTGGAGATGACAACAAATTCCGATATCCAAGGCCCATTAGAGAAGAGATGTATAGATTGCTTCTTTCGTTCCTTTTGGATGCAGGAGCAGGAGAATGTTTCACCTACTTGTGCATGGAGAGGTGGAATGTATGGGAGCGTGTCTTTGGCCGCTGCCCAAAATCTATTGGCCACCTCGACTATCTAATGGCCAAAGCCGTTCACAACAGGTTTCCTAAAAGTGCCCCAGTCAAACCGCAAAAGGAGCACTATCTAAAACTAACCTACTGATCTTACATAGATTAAGAGCAATTTTTTAAAAAAGTGGCCTATTCATGGCCTTGTACCAATCTAAAATAATATTCCATGCTTCGTGGGCATTATCTGCAAATGAAAAGATCTCCAAATCCCTAGCAGCAATAGTGCCTTCTTCAACCAAAAGCTCAAAATCAATAAGCCTGTTCCAGAACCTCTTTCCTATCATCACTATTGGCATGGGCTCTTGCTTGTGTGTCTGAACAAGGGTAAGGGTTTCAAAGAGTTCATCCAATGTGCCAAACCCTCCTGGATAAACAACCAAGGCCCTGGCCCTATTTAGAAAATGGAGCTTCCTTATTGCAAAATAGTGGAGCTGAAAACACAAACCAGGCGTTATATACGGATTTGGAAACTGTTCATGTGGCAACTGTATATTTAGACCAATGGATTTGGCACCCACGTCAAAGGCCCCTCTGTTGGCAGCCTCCATGATGCCAGGACCTCCACCTGTCACCAAGGTAACACGACAATCGTCAGGCCCTTTTCCACTCTTACCCACAAGCCTTCCAAACTCCCTTGCATCATCGTAGTAGATGCTCTTTTCAACCATCTTTTCAGCAACGGCGAGTTTTCTCAAAAGTTTTTCAGACTCTCCAGACGAACGCAGTTGTTTCTGAATCTTCTCAAGCC
>JAMOUE010000173.1 GCA_027068235.1 Deltaproteobacteria bacterium
GGGAACCGGGTGGTCTCAGGAAATAGAGGAGATGGTAGATCAGGTCATTGAAGCCAATTATGCCATGAATAAAGGCTCAAAGCAGCTAGAAATAAACAAAATCGGCTTAGAGCCTTATCATATTAAGGAAATAGGCAGACGCTTTGGGGCCGATTATATCCTTCGCGGTCGCATTGTAGAATATGAAGTGCGTCAAGATAAGACCTTGAATCCTATAAGACAGGGAATGTTGCCCTTTATATTTAACTCTACTTCTCAAACCTTATTTGGATTTCCTCAGTCAGAAAAATATGATTTATGGCAAGATCTGGCCATTGGTGGAGCCTTAGGGGCCATATTTGGTTCTTCTGCAAATCATCCTTTTAGTGAGCCTTCCAAAAAGACAAAAATATCAGGCCATCCCCGTTTTGGCACTGTTACTACATCTAGAAGTGGTGGATATAGTGATGCTGAAACCTACAACGCTCTATTTTGGGGCGGAGCAGTTGCAAGCGGAGCATATTTAGCATCTAAAGGTGGACGGGTTGATCAGGCTGTAGTGCAGATAAGCCTAGCCCTTCAGGACGCACATACAGGTGCCATAGTATGGGCAAATAGGGTAGAAAAAAAGGTTCAGCCAGAGTCAGTTTGGTCAGATCCTTCTGTAAGAAACCAAATTGATACTGCTGTTGCATTGGCAGTAAAATCATTGGCTGCTGATCTTTATAAAAGAGTAGTATTTCTGGAGCGGGAGAAGGCTTGTTTGGCTGGCGCAGCTCCAGTTATAGAAACAACTTCAGCACCTGTTGTAGAACCAGCTGCTATTATTGAAGACATGGAGCCTGCCAGAGGCGGTGACTTTGATAAGCCAGAACAGTGGGGCTCTTAATAAATAATGAAAAAATCAAAAATATGCGAAGGAGTCCTTAGGTGATGATAAGGCACTTTCATTTTAAAGTTTTTATAATAGTTTGTATGGCATTATTGTGGCCAATTTTATCTTATGCAAAAAACTTGGGAGATCCAATCCCTATTTTTGTGGATAGCTCAGGTAGTCCTAAAGATCAGCAAAATCCATCTGTTATAGACTTGCCAGACAAAAATCTTTGGTTTGTTGTGTGGGAAGAATGGCCTAATATGGATACAGGCGTTGGTAATGGAGCCGAAATATGGGGTCGTTTTATTACCAGCGAAGGTGATGGGGATGATGCTTTCTGTGGAGATCCCATCCTTATTTATGGCGGGCCTGGTAACCAGACGCATCCCAAAGTTGCTTATTCCCAAGATCAAAATTTACTTTTTGTAGTTTGGCAGGATACTTATTCTGGTAGCGATTCTAGTCACCTAGATGGGTTCTTGCGGGGACGGGCTTTTCCGGTGCCTAATGATCCATGTTCAAGCTCTCCTTCTCAGCTTTCTACACCTCTTATTACCTTTCCTGCTTCTGTAGATGTTTATAATTATACTATTCTTAGTAGATCTGTGCCTTCTATCGCATATGATTCAGTTAATGACCTTTTTTGGATAGTATGGGTAGAATATCGTGATTATAGGAAATGGTTTAAGGAAACCCTTGGTGTCTGTAATTATTCCCATAAGTGGGTAATTGGTGATACCAGTTTTTTGGCTTATGCTGCTCTTAAAGAAAATACTTTGTTATCGAATTCCGCCTCAAATCTAGCAAATAGATTTTATAAAACCCCCGCGATTATTAGAACAGATCCGAGTAATGATAGTAATCGTATTCATGAAAATATACGTTTTGTGGATCGTGCTCTTGTGACACCTGAGCTGGAGTTTATACATAATGAGCTGAAAGATGATATAGTCTCTTATGAGTATTTTGACGATGTTAATAATCCTGATGTTGCTGTTGATCCTTCTTCAGGAAATGTTCTCTTTACATGGGAAGCTAAGGTTGGCTATATACTGGGAAAAAGTTTCCAAATCCCTTGTGAAGGTCTTAAGATCATAAAGTCTTCATCTTCTAGTATATTTGCCCTATTTGCAAATAAAGTTGAAGTAGATGGCGAGGCTTCATTGTTTGTTAGTAGGCCAAAAGAACCGCAGTCTTATCCTGATCCTGCTTATTACCCTTCCACTTTGGCTGATCCTATTTCAGGAAGATTTTTGGTGGCATGGGAAGATACAAGAGGCGGTTCTGCTTCGAAAATTTATGGCCAGCTTATCTATTCAGGCGGTGGACTTTATAATGATAATTTTATAATTGGCTTTCAGGATACCAATCAAGATGGACAAAATGACCCATCAGTAGCGTCAAGTCGCCAAACAATGCCAGATGTAGGATATGATTATACCAATCAGCGTTTCTTTGTTGCGTGGCAAGATGCACGAAATAGTAGCATCTCTTTAGAAAACCTTGATATTTATGGTCAATATGTTGATGCTGAAGGCTCATTAAGAGGTAGCAACTACTTACTAAGCGTATCTTCTAATAATCAGCCGGCAGAAGGTAATCAATATGCTCCATCTGTAGCTTTTAATGTGGCAAGCCATCGTTTCCTAGCCGTCTGGAAAGATGCTAGAAATTATTTAGTGACCCGTTCAGATATATATGGACAACGTTTTACGCTAGGTCAACCGCAGTTAGCTATTTTAGATGGAGATACTTTGTTACCCTTAGCACCATCGCTTTTGGA
>JAMOUE010000174.1 GCA_027068235.1 Deltaproteobacteria bacterium
AGGTTAAAGCCTTTCTTGAGGCCAGAGGTAAAACAGCCAATTAGTCTGTAAAAAGGTGAAAGAATTTGGTCTGTCTTTTCCATGAAAAGAACAATGAGCATGGCTTTACTATAATTGAACTTGCCATTTTTTTATTAATCACAGGAACCATCCTTGGAGTAGCAGCAATGGCCTGGAGTGTACTGGTAGAAGGGAGGCAGATACAGGCTGCCAAAAACACTCTTAAAGAGGCCAACAACTGTTTAATGGATTTCACATTGATGGCCAAGAAAATTCCAACAGGACAATATTTTGCAAATTTTTGCCAAAAGACCGATCCATGGGGGCTGGAATTGAGATATTTATCTGCAAACCAAGGGCAAAAGTTGAATTGCTCTTCTGCCTTGACGGGCACATTAAGTATAACAGTTGCACCAGGGGATACCAGAAACTCTATAGCATGGGTAATCATTAGTGCTGGACCCAACAAACAATTTGATTATTCTGCAAGTAGTACTTACATAGATCTCTCACCTGGAGATGACGTTCACATAATGTCATCCGACATGGAGCTCCACCATGAAATATGCCCATAAATCACAAGGTTTTACCTTGGTGGAAATAGCCATTGTACTAGTAATCGTTGGGCTTATCATTGGTACACTGGCACCTCTCATGATAAGCATGATCAAAAAAGACAAGTTGAAAGGTGGCAGAGAAGTAGTTCAACGTGCTAGGGATGAAATCATTGGTTACACCATGATTCATGGAGGTAAGTTGCCTGCCAGTACATCAGATCTTAGCCATACCAAGGACCCCTGGGGGAATTCCATCTTTTTGATTATAGCTCCTGGCCTTTCAACTACAGATGTTTGCAGTGTAAATGCCACAAGTCTTTCACTTATCCTTTATCAGGCCACAGGTGGAGGAGCTTGCTCAACTGGCAGTGTCATTTCAAACATAGTAGGCATTGTTGCTTCAAAAGGCCCTGACTACAACAGGCAGATAAGTACTCTGAACCCATCCAATCAGGTTGGGATTTTGGACTATGGCTGTATGGGTGATTTGTACCCTGCCGATAACAGTGGAGTAACTTCCGACAGACCTTTTGATGATATCTATGAATTTATCAGCCTTGACGAAATAAAGGGACGGGTATGCCCGCCTCCCTCTTCAAATGCTACATCTAGTCCGTAATGAGAAGGATTTGATTAAAAAGGGCACCAGCCTGGAACCGACAATCCAACAGACTTTCTGGCTATGAGCAGGGCATCAATAATATTTACACCATCTTCACTGCAGTTCACATTGGCTGCCTCAACATCAAAACCAGTAACATTCAGACCAGCTGCATAGCGCGCCGTAAGCAGGGCATCCACTATATTAATACCGTCTTGATGATTCACATCACCACGCAATGAACTTGGCTTGACGTTAATTTCCAGTACTTGGACAATGTCGCTAGTTTGAAACAAGGCCGTATTGTCACCTTCATTGACATAGACATTTTGTATGGTTTGGTTACCAGCCAAGATCCTATACGCTCCAGGTTTAAGATCTGCAACAAGGTGCCACATGCCTGCTTCACTGTTATGAATAGAGTAAGAAACTTCTCTGCGGAGTGTCTCTTCAGGAGAGAAACATACTACCCAGTTTTCAATGCGCGCACCAGTGTTGTCTGCACTACCTAGGTATTCGAGATGTTCAAAGTCCGTCATAGATGCAGGTCCCATTTTTAACGCATTCAGTATGTTTATCCTGGTGGCAGGGGCAATTTCAATAACGCTCTGCCACTTTCTTTCCGACGTATCTACAATCCAGTCAGGAAGACCACTCCATTCAACAGATTCGTCAACTTTTGTTATTGTTACTCCGGCAGGTTCAAGGGTCTGTTGCAAAAGCCTGTTCCTGCCATCGGGACTCAGTTGAGAAACTGTATTTCCAAGGATTGACGGCTCGGTAAGAGCCCTAAGCCTATATTTTGCCCAACCAGGATTTTTGGTCCTCAGCCTATCAAAGACCAAAGCACAGTCACCTGCCCAGAAAAAATGACGGCGGTACGTAGTGACATTTGTCCATGCCTGGTATTCGGATGGTGAATCGTTCCACTGTCCATCTGCCTGAAGCATAGCATAGACGAAGAGTGGAGAGCCCTCGCTTGTCCTGTGTCTAGCAATAGAGGCCTTTTCCTCACTGTTGAAAATGGCTGTTCCTGAACACGATTGTCCGTTCACACTACATCGGTTTTCAATGGAGAGGGTATTGAAAAAATCTCCATGCCCTAGGGCATCATACGTCCTTACGCCACGCGTCAGGTAGCTATTTTCCCGCCATAGGGCAAAATGGCCATGATCTGGTGTCTGATGATCACAAGGGATGCTTCCATCTCCAGCAAAAAGCCCCCATTTAGCTGTTGTAGACCAGTTATCTCTAAAAAAGAGAAAATCGGGTTCTCTAGCAAAACGTACAAGTGGCATATCTGAGGTATAAGGTGAAATAGCCGCTGCCCCTGGAGTCGTGTAGAAAAGTTCAAGCATGGCATCGTTATGATAACCTATATCTACATCTCCGGCGTATCCCCTGGCCAAGGCTGCCTCATGGTGAAACCCTGTCTGATCAGCGAAATAAGAAGCAATAGTAATGGCTCGCTGCATCCAAGGCTGATCGTGCAGAATATTTGGATCCTGCCATGAACCGTATGGATAGATACGTTCACGGCCTGGCTCAGTAAGATGGATTATGGATCTGATGACATTTGCCCAAAATGGTCTTAGTTCGGGTTCCATTGTATTTATATCATAGTTGCATGCTGTATTTAAAGTTAGCCAGTAACCTGCGATTCCTATGATATCGGTGGAAGGAAAGTAGGCCATACCAGTGAAATACGCACCTCCAAGCGCGGCCTTAATAAGGTCACGGTTTGATATACCTGCTGTAAGAAAGTACCCTTCCTCCCATCCCTTCCAGCCGCGGTCTAACAGTGTAACGGCAGCAGGGGTGTCCCCATACATTGCCGTTCCCATAACCAGATGAGTCATGCCAGTGAGCAGATTTTGGTCGCTGTCCGTACCAGATGCCGTAAGATTGTAGTCATTCCAAAATTTAGTGCTTATGGCAATCATCTTGTTTCGAAACGCCTCTTTCTTCTCAGGGGTCATGCCGCTGTAATCATAGAGCCAGTCGTAAGTAAGGCCCAGAAAATAAAAATTTTCATGGTCGGGATCACCATATTGCGAAAAGTCATCTGTGGTCTTATCCACCAACTCTATGGCTCGTTCGGCATACCGGCTATCTCCGCTGAGACGATACATCAATGCAAGTGGAGCAGTATAATGTTGGGGTGCAATGTCCACGTTCCATGGATCATTGGAAGGATCATTATCAATAAGTGAGTTGCAAAGTGCCTGAAATTCCTGCCATCTTGCTGTGTGTTGCATACGAGAATTTTCTATAGCCCCAAGGCGTTCAGAAGTAAGCCATAATCTTGGATGGCCAGAAGAAGGGTAATATTGTGGTGGGAATGCTGCTTCCGCCTGTATTTGCAGGCATGCAAGGAGGAAAAAGACACAAATAGAAGTTTTCATGGTCATGGGAACCTAATTCCTTATCTTTTTCATATATCGTGATGATTTTCTTATTTAACCCACCATCTTAAAATTTTCAAAGAAATTATTATTAATTTGGCTGTTTACAAAGAAAATGAGATGGATCACAAAAGTATTTTCAACACATTTTCTTTATTATGTACCTAAAAAAGCAGCCACTGTTCTGCTGCTTAGCTATGTTATTTGATAAATCTGTTGAGTAAGATTGAGGGACGGGTCAAAAAAATGGGCAAAAAATAAACTATATACAACTATTTTTTGTAGTCAAAGTAGAAAGAACAACAAGAAAAATGCCATTTAAAATGAGGCTTATTCCAACCATCCATCCAAGGTACCAATGGGTGCTATAAGGCCAAAAAAGGATAAAAAGCCCTGCCAGTGCCAAACAAAACACACCGTTTATAAAAAGGAACTTCCATCCCTTTCTGGGTTTGAGCTCTAGAGCAAGAGTCATGCTGGTAACGCCATCCAGGATAAAATAGATGAATATCGCTAGTCCCAAGACCACTATAAGGGCAAACGGTTTAAGGGCAATAAAAAGTCCCAAGATAAGGGGACTAAGGGCCTTTACCCATGCAGTCTTATCCTTTTGACCTGTCATATAAGTAAAGATACAAAGGACCAAACCCGTTAGTATCAGCATTAAAGCGATGACCAAAGAAACTGCAACAGCAATAACCTTTGGGGCAAGGATACCAACAACTCCTATGATACAAAGCAAGATGCCAAGGACTTTCAACCTCTTGGCCATTGCCTCATCCATGCACACTAGAAAAGAAAAAGCCTGACTCATGCCACCTCCAGCCCTACTTAGGCCAATATGTTATTATCTGTTCTTATAAGTAAGAACATGCACATTCTGCAAGGTAATCATACCGGCAGGTATCATCTCATCGAGCCCTAAAAGTACCTTCTCAATCTTGATTGGGTCATCAACCACCTCAACCACTACTGGCAAATCTACAGAGAGTGATAGAAGGTTCACCGTTCTGAAGTAGCTGTTTGGGCCATAACCAGCCATAGCCCGATAAACAGTGGCGCCAGCAATATCACTTTCTTTAAGATAGTCGAGAATCGCCTTGTAAAGGGGTTTACCATGATATTTGTCCTTTTCACCAATGTAGATACGCATGCACATCTGATCCCCTTCAAGGCGTGTAGTAGGCATAATTGAGAGCTCCTTTCCTCTTTATCCAAGCAGACGGCTGACCATGAAACCCAACCACCCTGCCAAAAGGCACAAAAACAAATTACCAAATATATTCAAAAAGGCGGCAGTGTTATAACCGTCTTGCAGTAAAGACAAGGTCTCAAAGCTAAAGGTTGAAAAGGTGGTAAAGGCACCGCAAAAACCTACTGTGACGGCTGCTCTCAGCTCTGCAGGGATCTGATAGACCTCTAAACTTAAAGGGAGAAACATGCACAGGAAAAAGCTACCTGCCACATTCACAAATAGCGTACCATAAGGAAAAGAGACACCGAAAAGACGATGTATCAGGGAAGCTGCCAAGTATCTGGAAATTGCCCCAATAAAACCGCCCATTCCAATGAATATAAGATCCATTTACATCCTCTCAACACACTATTGCTAGAATCAGAGGCTCAGCGTAGATTAAGTCTTTTGGCAACATTTGGGAACCGACTAAGATCAGTATGGGGCAAAAAAAGCGCTCCAGTCAACTGATTCATGAAATCCCCTCTTACATTCATCTCCAAGTAGGTTATCTTATCACATATTTCATCGATCCTGGCCATAGAAGAACTGTCGAGAAGTACCCTAACTGCCCCTTTACCTGCTGAATTGCCAAGAGGCTTGAATCTCTCAAGGGGAATATCAGGGAGCATACCAATGGTGATGGCCTTCTTGGGATCTATATAGTTTCCAAAGGCCCCTGCCACATAGAAATTTTCTATATCGTCAAAGGTAATGCCAACACTTTGAATCACCACATTCAAGATGGTGTACATGGCCCCTTTGGAGCGAATCAGGTTCTTTATGTCACTCTGAGTGATGTAAACAGGCTGCTTGTGAGCGGTCTCTGTTTCAAATGCCACAATATAGGCCCATTCATGCCCGATTTTGGTCATGCGTGATGGATCACGCTGTATCATAAGTTTGCCTGTCTGATCCACAAGCCCAGCTTCAAACATGGCAGCCAAAAGATCTATTATCCCAGATCCACAAAGTCCCTTAGGGGGCTCATCACCTATGGTCTTTATATGCACAGACAGATCTACTGGAGAAATCTCTACCCTCTCGATGGCACCAGGCTGTGCCCTCATACCGCAAGACAATATACCACCTTCCAATGCAGGGCCCGCAGCACCTGCACAGGCTACCAACCAGTCTTTGTTACCCAGCACTACTTCGGCGTTTGTTCCAACATCCACTAGCAAGGAAATCTCTTCCCTTTCTGCCATCTTAGAGGCAAGGATGCCTGCAATCAGATCTCCACCAAAATAGGAGCCTACGTTTGGGAGCACATATACAGGTGCATTTGGATTTATATCCAGGCCAAGCTCACTTGGAAATATTATGTCAAATCGATTTACAGCAGGAATATAAGGTTCTTTACATATGTGGCTGGGATCAAGAGCCAGAAAAAAATGGCACATGGTAGTATTTCCAGCAACACTCATAAAAAAGAGCTCAGAGGTAGTAGCTTCTGCCTTTTTGCACAACTCCTTTGCACTCCCGTTAAAAAGATCTATGACCTCTTTCTGGAGTTGTTTTAGCCCGCCTCTTTGCGCAAAGATTATCCTGTCGAGGATATCTTCACCATGGGCCCTCTGAGGGTTTTCTTTGGATAGGGTTTCTATGGTCTTGCCAGAGACCAGATCAACCAGATAAAAGACCACAGAGGTTGAACCAAGATCCACAGCAAGCCCCAAAACCTTTGAAGGCTTTTCATCTGGCACACATCCACAAAGCCTCCAACCACAGTGGTCCTTGGCCACAATTGCCCTGACTTTGTAGCCAGAACTGGGCAAGACATCTGGCAATTCTCTGGCAATCTGAAGGGGAAAGTAAAGCTGCTCTTGATTAAGCTCCTGACTTAAGGCATCTCTAAGCCTCTTTTCAGGACTCCTGTTATCACCAAGGGTCGGGGCCTTGAATTTTAAGGGATAGGCCCTGACAACTGGATCAAAACCTTCCATGATCCAGAGGCTTTCTCTCTTCTGGTTCAGGGGTAATGTCTATTATCAAACCGTCTTGAAATTCATCGGCTTGATTCATCTGCTGCTTCCGATACTTGAGCATCTCTTCTTCAGCCTTCTTAATCGCCTTTGTAATACGCCAGGCCATGTATGCACCGATACCTCCAAAGATTACAAATGCTGCAATCAATATTGGCAAGGTAAGAAAGAAGGCCCCTAGAGCCAAAAGAGCAAGGCCAAGGGCGGCAAAAGGGCTCATGTTGCTGTAATAGTATACTTGTCTTTTTCTCATAAAATTAATTCTCCACGCTTTTTATCCTTATTACTCTAAAATTATTTCAAAAAATTGACCTTTTGCCCCAAAACTCCATTACGTTACAAAAAAGTAAGAATCAAAATATCAATCAGATGTCTGCATGTTGTGCTTACTATGTACCTAATTTTTGAACAAATTTCCTAAGTTGCAGAGGTAGTCTGATACCGTTTTACCTCTTGGTCAATTTTCTCTGGATCTCCTGAATTGTAATATAAGATGTTTTTCAGATGAATAAAGACGTCTAGATCCATGGAATCAAAAGATACCGCCATCCCCTTTGCATCCCTTCTGATTACGCGGCCTTCAAGATGAAGCCATAACTTTGAACTTGTGCCCGTAAGGCGCAACTCGATGGCACAGGGAGTGCCAGGGGGAAACGGCTCGTCAGTAAAACAATACATTCCCTTCAACGACACATCCTTTGAGAGTCCAGCGGTAATAACCTTTCCACTCTCTAGATCTGTTACCTTTGTTTCAGTAGCAAATGGTACCCTTAAATAATTGCGTCTTTCTTGCTCCAAATGTTTTCCTCCTGCCTATAGTTTGGGCATTACCTCACGCACATTGATTTTGAACGTATCAAGGCTGTTTATAACCTTCTTCAATAGCGCCAAACTGCCTTTCAAAAATCCTAATTTCTAGAGGCAGCCCTTATCCTAAGCCTCAAGCCCTGGAGCCTTATAAAGCCTTCAGCATCCTTCTGACTGTAAACATCATCTTCCTCAAATGTGGCAAACTCTGGCTGGTACAAGCTGTATGGCGATTTTCTTCCGGTTACGATGCAGTTACCCTTGTAAATCTTAAGGCGCACAGTGCCTGTGACTCTCTCTTGAGTTTCATCTATCATGGTCTGTAACATTTCCCGTTCAGGGGCATACCAAAAGCCGTAATATATGAGTTCTGAATACTTGGGTATAAGACCATCTCTGATGTGCATGACTTCTCTATCCAATGTTATGGACTCAATGGCCATATGGGCCGTACGGATTATTGTACCTCCTGGGGTTTCATATACTCCCCTTGATTTCATCCCAACAAATCTGTTTTCTACTAGATCGACCCTGCCTACTCCATTGGCAGCACCTATTTCATTTAGTGCTTCCAGCATCTTGGCTGGAGTAAGGGGCTCTCCATTCAAGGCGACTGGATCTCCTTTTTCAAAATCTATCTCTATATATGTTGGCTTATCTGGGGCATCTTCTGGATCTACAGTCCATGTAAACATGTCCTTTGGTGGCTCGGCCCAAGGATCCTCTAAGATGCCTCCTTCATAACTAATATGAAGCATATTGGCATCCATACTGTATGGTTTCTTCTTGGTTACAGGAACTGGGATGTTGTGCTGATTGGCAAAATCTATCAGTTTTGACCTGGAATTAAGATCCCACTCTCTCCAGGGTGCGATTATCTTTATGGAAGGTTCAAGCGCCATATAGGTAAGCTCAAAACGCACCTGATCGTTGCCTTTGCCAGTAGCACCGTGACTTACAGCATCTGCTCCCTCTTTTCTTGCTATCTCTATCTGTTCCTTGGCTATAAGCGGGCGAGCAATGGATGTACCAAGTAGATAAACACCTTCGTAAATGGCATTTGCCCTAAACATCGGGAAACAAAAGTCCCTGACAAACTCATCCTTCAAATCCTGAATGTAGACCTCACTTGCCCCTGTATCTATGGCCTTTTGCCTGACTGCATCCCAATCCTCATCCTGGCCTATATCTGCAGCATAGGCTACAACAGGGCAGTTATAGTTGACCTGAAGCCACTTGAGAATAACAGACGTATCAAGCCCACCAGAATATGCAAGTACTATCTTATTGATGTCTCTTTGTCCCATGATTAACTCCTTAATCCTTGAGCCTCATTGCCCACTCCAGAACCGCCTTGTGCAGATGCATCTTGTTCTCTGCCTGATCCCAGGCCACAGACTGTGATCCTTCAAGAACATCATCTGTTATCTCCTGCCCCCTATACGCTGGCAGGCAGTGAAGGACTATGCAGTCTGGCTTTGCTTTTTTCAAAAGCTCATAATTGACCTGATAAGGCATGAAAACCTTTTTACGCTGTTCAGCCTCTTGCTCCTGCCCCATACTTGCCCACACGTCTGTATTAACTACATCGGCATCTTGTACTGCCTCTACAGGATCAGAAACAACCTCCAATGGGAATTTGCTTTCCTGCTGGGCATTTTTCAGTATTTCTTCATCAGGATGATAACCGTCCGGACAGGCAAGATAGAGGGGAAAACCTATACGTGCAGCCGCCTGAATCCATGACTGAGCCATGTTGTTTCCATCTCCTACCCAGGCAACCTTTAAAGCAGATAGATCTCTACCCTTGTTTTCAATGACTGTCATAATGTCTGATAATATTTGGCACGGATGGTGTGAGTCTGTAAGACCATTTATAACTGGGATATCCGACCATTTTGCAAGTTCTTCCACTATATTTTGACCATAGGTTCTCACTACCAAACAGTCGAGATATCGGGAAAGTACCCTAGCCGTATCCTTTAAAGGCTCGCCTCTGTCAAGTTGAAGATCCCTTTTAGCCATAAAGGAAACACTCCCACCGAGCTGAAACATGGCAGCCTCAAAAGAAATCCTTGTACGGGTGGAAGCCTTTTCAAAGAGCATTCCTAACACCTTGCCAGTGGCAGGCATGTAAGATTGCCCTTCCTTATGCATTCGCTTAAGCTCAATAGCCCTGTCAATCAGGGCCAGCAAACTCTCTCTATCAAGGTCTGCTACCTGCAAATAATGTCTTACAGCGTTATCCATTTCTCAAACTCCATTACTTCACTATAGTCCTAATAAGAATCTCATTTTGCCTCGTCCCTAAACATCTCTAGGGTTTCAATCAGCATGTCTATATGCTCTCTCTCAATCAAAAAGGGAGGCAAAAGCCTGAGCAGACGGCCATGGGCAACTATGGCAAGAAATCCGGCATCCAATAGATATGAAGCAAGATGCGGCAAGGGCCTTTTGAATTCCACTGCCTGAATAAGCCCCATACCCCTAATTTCAGCTATGTCAGACCAACTGTTTGCAAGATCCTCTAAACGATTTCTCAGATAACTACCAATCTCCTTTACCCTATCCAGGATGTCGGTTTCTACAAGGGTCTTCACAACTTCTATAGCTGCAGAACAAGCCACCGGATTTCCACCAAATGTAGATGCGTGTGTACCAGGCCCAAGATGACTCATCACCTCTTCCCGCGCCAGCATAGCCCCAATAGGAAGGCCATTTGCAAGTGCCTTTGCAAGGCACATAACATCTGGTTCAACTCCAGTATGCTGGTAGGCAAACAATCTTCCAGTGCGCCCCATACCAACTTG
>JAMOUE010000175.1 GCA_027068235.1 Deltaproteobacteria bacterium
CTCCAAGCACATTTGCTGCTACAAAGGCCTGCCCTAGACATAGCCCGCCATCATTTGCCGGTACCAGGTTATTAGTGTAGCACTTTATGCCCCTTCCTTCTAAGAAGTCTATGAATCCTTCGAGCAAGATCCTGTTCTGCATACATCCACCGCTCAATAAAACCGAATCTATTCCATGTTCAAGGCAGAAAAGTTGTGCCATCTTTGAAAATCCTGCCACTACAAATGCATGGAAAAGGAGTGCTATTTCATCTATTGATCTTACATCTGTAGAAAACAGTGCTTCAGTTAAAAAAGGTTTCCAGTCAAGCTCTAAGATATCGTTATAGTGTTGTAACAAGTTTGGGTGTTTGAAAAAGAATCGAAACTGCTCCGAGTTAGAGATAGATGAGTTTCCTTTTTCTAGTAGTGGACTGCACTTGGCCTCAAGTTCCATGGCTGCCTGTGCCTCGTACGAGTTTTCAAGGCATGTTCCTGTTAGGGCTGACACTGCGTCAAAAAGCCTTCCCAGGCTTGAGGTCAATGGAACATTTATCTTTTTTAGAATCATCTGTTTGACAAATAAAAGCTTGTCTGAAGCAATCTCTCTTAGCGGTTCAGGAAGTATATAGTCCTCTCCAAATGCCGTTAACAAAAGGGATAAACCACACCTCCAAGGCTCCTTGGCGCAGCTATCACCTCCAGGAAGTGGGAAAGGTTTTAGCCTTCCAAGTCTTTTGAAAGTTTTCTCGTTACAAAGGAGGATCTCTCCGCCCCATATTGTCTTGTCTGTTCCAAGGCCTGTTCCATCTAGGCAGATGGCAATACATGGCCCTTGAAGGTTGTGTTCAGCCATTACTGAGGCTGCATGGGCAAAGTGGTGCTGCACCTTTACCATTGGAAGAGTAGAGTCCACGCAATATCTTGTAGTTAAATAATCAGGGTGTAGATCACAACCACATGCCCTTATTTCCAGTTCCAAAAGATGCGCTAGATGAGCAATATTTCTTTTGTAAAAATCAAACGTTGGCCCTGTAATCAGGTTGCCAATGTGTTGGCTTATATAGGCAGAGCCATCTTTTGTGAGACAAAAGGTGTTTTTTAGAAGCCCCCCAGCACCTAGGATTCCAGTTGCTTTATGTGGAAAGTCTAGTGGAGACGGGGCGTAGCCCCTGGATCTTCTTATGAAGAAGTGACCTTTTGGGTATCTTCTTAGTACCGAATCGTCCACGCCTGTAAATATGTCTCTGTTGTGCGCCAAAAAACCATCTACAAAGGAACCAAGCCTTTCAATGGCTTCGTCGTTATTGGTGCAAAGGGGTTCATCCTTGGGATTTCCACTTGTCATTACCAATGCTTTAGGACACTCATCTACCCTAAACAATAGATGGTGAAGAGGTGTGTATGGCAGCATCATGCCAATGTCTGTGATGCGTGGAGCAACGTATTTTGAAAGACCTGAACCACATCTCATGGGTACAATTACTATAGGCGCCTGAAATGATAGGAGCAGCTCTTCTAAGGCCATGTCTAGCCTGCCAAGTTTTTGGGCAATCTCAATGTCCCTTACCATGATGGCAAAGGGTTTAAATGGTCTGTCCTTTCTCTTTCTCAGAAGGGAGACGGCTTCATCAGAAAAGGCGTCACATGCTAGGTGAAAGCCTCCAAGGCCTTTAATTGCAACAATTTTTCCGCTTTTTAAAAAAGAGACTGCCAGGACGAGAGGATCACCATGAATTTGTTTACCAGTGTTGTCTGTAAAAAGAAGACGTGGCCCGCATTCAGGGCAAGCATTGGGTTGAGCGTGAAAGCGTCTGTTTAAAGGTTCTTGATACTCTGCCTGACACTTTTGGCACATTACAAATGAGTTCATAGATGTATAGGGTCTGTCATAGGGGAGCGATTTGATTATGGTGTATCTAGGGCCGCAATTTGTGCAGTTGGTAAAGGGGTAGCAGAATCTTCTATCAGAAGAATCTATTATCTCTTTCAGACACTCCTTACACGTTGCCACATCTGGACAGATGTAAGTTGAGACTTTTCCACTCTTTTGTGTCTTTACAATGCAAAAATCCTTGAAGTTCTGTTGGCAGTTTATCGATTTAAAATCGATACTTTTAATAAGTGACAAAGGTGGCGCTTGGCCTTTTAGTGCCTTTATAAATTTGTTAAGCACAGACTCTGGGGCGCAGGCTAAGATCTCTACCCCTTGTTCTGTGTTTGCCACATGGCCTCTAACTCCTAGTTTCTTAGCAAGTCGGTAGACAAAAGGACGAAAGCCGACCCCTTGGACTATGCCCTTTATTCTTATCTCCACACACCCTTTGTCCATGCTACATCAGCCGGTTCCAGTCTTCTGGAGTATGTTCCTCGATTTTTTCTCTGTCTACAGTCTTTTTCTGTACTACAAAGCGCAAAGGACATTTCTCCTCTTCAATCTTGTCATGTATAAGTGGCCATATCTTTTCCACGGCCTTGAATACTGTTGGAAATATGTTTTCTGGTCCAATCCTGCTGTAGAGGGAGGAGTTTTCTATTACTTCAAGGATTTGTTCCTTCATACCACTAAAATAGACCTTGTAACCTGCAGCCCTCAGTCTATCCAGCAATAGGCCTAGTGCCTCTTCGCCAGATGCATCTATAATGTTTATTCCGTTGCACTTAAATATTATGGCCTTTAGTTCTGGCATCTGTCTGACGATTCTTAGCACTTCGTCTTCCAAGTACCCGATATTTGCAAAGAAAAATGGGCCATCAAATCTGATGATTGCAAGGTGTTTGCACATGTCGAGATTGAATTTTTCGGCATTTCTAAAGTGACCATCCTTCCAAAGTGAGAGAACAGCAATGGATGGGCGCATGAGGCGGTAGAAGAAGACTCCAAGGCTTAGGATGACTCCCGTCATTACCCCCTTGTCCAGATGAGGCGCAAAGGCCAGGGTTGTTAAAAAGGTGATTATACAAATAACTCCGTCAGATAGAGATACCTTGAAGACATGTTTGACTCCATTGATATTGATAAGGCCAAGGACTGCCATCATTATAACGGCTGCAAGGACGCTTTGAGGCAGGTAATAGAGTAGTGGCGTTAGAAATAACATGACCACCACTACAACTAAAGAGGCAAATATGTTTGATAGTCCTGTCTTTGCCCCTGTTTGAAAGTTCACCGCTGAGCGTGAAAAAGAGCCAGATACAGCATAGCTTTGGAAAAAGGAACCTGTGATATTGGCAAGGCCTTGACCAATAAGTTCCTGGTTGGGGTCAAGTCTCTGCCCTGACTTTGCTGCCATAACCTTGGCAATGGAGATGGCTTCCATGAAACCTACCAAAGATATGACAAAGGCAGGAAAAAGAAGCCTCTTTGCTGTTTCTATATCCCAGAGCGGTGCAGAGAAGTGGGGAAGGCCTTTGGGCACGTTACCCAGAATGCTTCCTCCACCAGAAAGTACAATTTTGTCAAGAAAAATGGGTTTATTTCCTGCCTTTATGCGCCATACATGCCAGTCGGTTTCTGCACCATAGGGGACTTTGTATCGTTCATAGTAAAGGATGGAACCGTTTGCATTTTTTACCTCAACGAATTCATACTCCATAAGTTTGGCTCGAAGGTTAACAAGCTTTCTCTTTGCATCGGCAATGAATTCGTCTATCACTCCTGCCATGAGATGAAGGGTGAGAATCTCCTTAGGGCCAATATTTCCAATACAGATCTGGGGCTGTTTAGACGTGTTGACAGGTGCGTTGGAATCATTTGACTCAATCAATGATGAAGGTGTCAAAAGCCTTATAGGATGGCATCTTGAACATGGCTGGCTTTTCTTGGCCTGGATTTTCTTGATCTCAGGTCTAAGCATGGAGCGAGTCTTGTTGAAGGCCTCTATTGTGGCAAGTTGAGAGTTAAACTCTTTTATGATGGTTGGAAGCTCATTGCATACAATCTGTTTAACAGTGACTACCTTGTCATGCCCATAACCGCACATCCATGATATGAAAGTAGTGAGTGCAACGGCTATGAGAACGTAAGGAAGTCTTGGATTTAACCATTTAAGGAATATCATGCCAGCCAGTGCACCTGCTCCCAGTGCAATGGTGGGCCAGTAAACATAGTCCAGGGCCTGCTGGATAGTCCTCCATACTGTTTCAAAGTGATGAGGGGCCTTTTCCACTGGCACGCCAAGAAATTTCCCAAGCTGGCTGGTTGCAATGACTATGGCTGCTGCATTGGTGAAGCCTAGAAGTACAGGGTGTGAAAGAAGGTTTACAATCACACCAAGATGGAGAAGGCCAAGGCCAAATTGCACAAATCCAACTATCAGTGCAAGGAGGATGGCGTATTGAATGTATCCCTGGCTTCCAGAGACTGCCATAGGCTCAAGGACTGCTGCTGTCATCATGGAGACAACAGCTACAGGTCCTGTTGCAAGCTGGCGGCTGGAGCCAAAAAGAGATGCTACCACCGGTGGGAGAAAGGATGCGTAAAGTCCGTAATAAGGAGGAAGGCCGGCAAGTTGAGCGTAGGCCATAGACTGAGGAATAAGGACAAGCGCCACAGTGAGACCACTAATGAAATCAGCTCTAAGGTCATCCAGGCTGTAGTCTTCAAACCATTTTAAAAAGGGCAGTAATCTTGTTATCACTGTGAGGCGTTCTCCACTATTAAGTTAGAGCCACCGGTATCTTTAGAGGTAGCCTAGGGTGATGCATGCATTTTTTAGGCGCAGTTTTCCAGTTAAATATGTTTTTTAGGCAAATTTTTTCATAGGCGGCAAAAAGGGCGCTGCCGCCTATATCCTGTTTGTTATTTTACTGCGTTTTTGTGAAAAAATTTTCTTCCAGTAAAGATAGATGAAATGAGACCTTCAGGGTCTTTCACATCGTTCCATATGAGGATGTAAAGGTGAATAAAGGCAAATATCATAAAGTACCACATGAGTAAGTAGTGGATGAATCTAGCCTGGGCCTGACTGCCAAATATGGTAATTCCCCAGCCCTGCCAAAATGGGCTTTCTGGATAGAGCATCCAAAAACCAGATACCATCTGAAAGAAACCAAGAAGGATTGTAACTATATAAATGGTGCCTGCTAAGGCGTTGTGTCCCACTCTAGGCTCGTGTTTGTCTGTAAAATAAAGGTAATAGGCAATGGTTGAGAAAAGATTTTTGATGTTTCGCGCAGTTATTGGAGCGCAGTCCCATAGCTTTTCCTGCCTGTTTCCAAAGAACCATAAGTAGAGTCTTACGAATACAGCCCCTACGAAGACAAATCCAGCAACAAAGTGAAAATAGCGCATCTCTGCCATGGGAAATGAACGGCTTCCCTCTATTACACTGTTTGACCAAGGGTAATGAATGTAAAGTCCAGTTACCACAAGGAATACTATGGAAAGGGCAAAGGCCCAATGAAACAGCCTAAACAAGACTCCCCATGCCAATTTTTTTTCATACATAGCTTCCTCCTGTTTACAAAACCTTTACCCTTGAAAACTGTGTGCCTTTGGGGTCCAAGATATGAACGGCACATGCAATACAAGGGTCAAAGGAGTGAACAGTCCTAAGTACCTCTAGTGGTTTTTCAGGTACGGCAATAGGGTTGCCAATTAGTGATGCTTCGTACGGGCCTGGCTTGCCTTTGTCATCCCTTGGCCCTGCATTCCATGTGGAGGGTACAACGCACTGATAATTTTTGATTTTTCCGTCCTTTATGACGATCCAGTGGGAAAGCGTTCCCCTTGGGGCCTCGTGAAATCCAAATCCCATTTGTTCACCAGAAGGAAAGGTTGGAGGATTAAATATCTCAAGATCTCCCCGGCCTATGTTGTCCACTAGGAGCTCCCAATGCTTCAGGGCAAGATCTGAAAGAATTGCTGCCCTTATTGCCCGTCCTAGGTGACGGCCTGGTGTGGAATGCAGCACTTCGACCCCTACCTTGCTGCCTACAATGGAGCTGATTCTGGAAAGGGCATAGTCTACATATTTCTTAGTCAGGTTGTGGCCCAGTGCATAACCTAAAAGCACCTGTGCCAAGGGTCCAACCTGCATTGGTTCTCCTTTGAATCGTGGGGCCTTGATCCAAGAGTATTTACCTTCAGGCTGGAAGTCTGTGTACTTTGGAACCGTCTCTTCTTCAAAGGGAGATTTGGTCCAGCTTCCGTCATACCATGAATGGGCGATACATTCCTTGATGTTGTCACGGAAGTAGGGATCATCAAAGTTTTTAAAGGGCTTTGCAGATGACAGGTTGCCGCCGAATATGGTGCCTCCTGGTATGTCGAACTGTGTTCCCTTGGTATCAAGGGGCATATCAGGTACGGCAAGGTAATTGATTACGCCTGAACCATATTGGAGCCAGTCTTTGTAAAGGGCGCCAATGGCGATGACATCTACGAGGTAGACGTTATGAACGAAATCTCTCACTTCAGATGCCAGCTTCTTTATCCAGTAGAGGCGCTCCATGTTGAGGGTGGCCTCATTCTCAGGGTTTATGGCAGTGGTTACTCCACCTACAGAAAGGTTCTGTATATGTGGATTTTTGCCCCCGAGTATTGCAATGGCAGAGTCTGCCTTTCTCTGATAGTCAAGTGCCTCAAGGTAATGGGATACGGCCATAAGGTTGGCCTCTGGAGGAAGCTTCATGGCTGGATGGCCCCAGTAGGCATTTGCAAAGGGCCCAAGCTGTCCACTATCTACAAGGGCCTGAATCTTTTCCTTGACCGCCTTGAATCTTGTTACACTGTTTCCTGGCCAATCAGAGAGGCTCTGGGCTAACTGGGCAGTCTTTTTAGGGTCGGCCTTTAGAGCAGAAACCACATCCACCCAATCCAGAGCCGAGAGTACGTAAAAATGCACTATATGGTCATGAAGGGCGTGAAGGGCAAGTATCAGATTTCTTATGTACTGGGCATTTAATGGAATTTCCATGTTAAGGGCGTTTTCTACAGCCCTTACAGAGGCGATGGCGTGTACTGTTGTGCATACGCCACATATCCTTTGGGTAAAAAGCCATGCATCCCTAGGGTCGCGCCCCTTAAGAATCACCTCTATGCCACGCCACATCTGGCCAGATGACCATGCCTTTACTATTTTGTTCCCCTCAATTTGGGCATCAATCCTAAGATGCCCTTCTATTCTGGTGATTGGATCAACTGTTATCTTCTGAGCCATGTTTGCCCCTCCCTTTTACTTGCTCTTGTTTTGCCCGCCTTTTAATAGGTTTTTACCTATGCCAACTGCCGCATGGATGCCCGCTGCCACAGCGGTTATGCCAAGGATTTTTTTGCCCAAAGTATCTGCATCTGTGACTATGCCGCTACCTGGCATCTTGACTCCAGGCAAATGCTCATAGAATGGAGAGCAGGTATCCCAGAAATCTGGTTCTGTGCAGCCGATACAGCCATGACCAGCTCCAACAGGCCATGTCGATACGTCGTTAAACCTTACTGCCGGACAGTTGGCAAAGGTGACAGGGCCTTTGCACCCCACTTTGTAAAGGCAGTAGCCTTTTTTGTGGTTTTCATCGCCAAATTGTTCGACAAATCTGCCCTCATCAAAGTGGGCGCGTCTTTCGCATTGGTCATGATTTCTGCGTCCATAGGCAAAAAGCGGTCTTCCTAGGGCGTCTATTTCTGGAGGACGTTTGAATGTCAAAAGATGGAGTACTGTACCGAGAAAGGCAATAGGGTTAGGCGGACATCCAGGTATGTTTATTACACTCTTTCCAAGGACATCACCAATCCCTTTTGCGCCAGTCGGATTAGGGCTTGCCGCCTGCACTCCGCCGAAGGAGGCACAAGTGCCTATTGCTATGACGGCTGCAGCCTTTGGTGCCACATCTTTTATGATTTCAAGGGCAGTCCGTCCACCAATCTTGCAGTAGATCCCTCCGTCCCGTGTTGGAACTGCGCCCTCTGCTACGCAGATGAATTTACCTTTGTATTTTTCAATTGTGTTGCTAAGTATCTCCTCCGCCTGATGCCCGGCGGCAGCCATAACAGTTTCATGATAATCAAGAGATATGATGTCCAGGATCAAAGAGCCAATATCTGGGTGCGAAGCCCTTAAAAGTGCCTCTGTGCAACCAGTGCATTCTTGGAAGTGAAGCCACACAACAGGGGGCCTTTGAGGTGAAGTTGCTGCTTCTACAAGCCTTGGAACAACCTCGTCAGAAAGTCCTAAGGCCGCTGCTGCCATTGCACACCCTTTCAGAAACGTCCTTCTGGTGACTCCCGTTTTTATCTCCTTTTCGTGTAGTTTTCTGGACATCATCTGCCTCCTCTATTTTGAAAACTTGTTATAAAATCAAATTGATATGATGAATATGTTTTGGCGGGATACCAAATATTGATTGATTTTTCATCTGTCACCCTCGCATTGGGTTTAGCTGGTATCGCCTCTGGGGTAAAAGGCTGGTAGTTGTTAAGTGGTAAATAGTTTTTATATACTCTTCCTATTAATGTCATAATAGCATTACATATTTTTTCTGACAAGACACCATTCATTGAATTAATTTTGGCTTTAATTTTTCCTGTTTTTTGTTTAGGTCTCATCTGTGAAAGATTTCTTGTCAAATACTACGATAAAAGCCCTTTAAATTCTCTTGTTGACCTTTGCTGTAATTTTGTTGCATACTTAATTAGTAATTAATTAAAATATTTTGTAAGTTAATTTTGCAAAATGTGTTCCAATAAGATGACATTTTCTTGAGGGTTGCTGGTTGACTCTTTATTGTGGTCGTAATGGTGTGTTTGATAGGCAAGAGCGAACTCATAAATGAGGTAAAAATCCTCATAGAGAAGGTGGCGCCTCTTGATGTTCAGGTTCTGATTACAGGTGAAACGGGTACGGGTAAGGATCTTGCAGCGCGCATAATACATGAAAAAAGCCTTAGGCGTACTGGGCCCTTTGTGCCAGTAAATTGTGGGGCTATCCCTGATTCACTCCTGGAATCTGCTCTTTTTGGTCATGAAAAAGGCGCTTTTACTGGTGCTACGGGCAGGGTTAAGGGTTTTTTTGAAGAAGCCTTTGGCGGTACGCTCTTTCTTGATGAGATATCTGAAGGGTCGCTTTCTTTGCAAACGGCACTATTACGTGTGTTGCAGGAAGAGGTTTTCTTTAAGGTTGGATCAACTCGTCAACATCGGGCAGATTGTAGAATAATTGCCGCTACCAACAAAGATCTTAGATTGGAAGTTAGTAGAGGCAAATTTCGAGAAGACCTATATTTCAGGCTTAATATCTTTGAGATAAGAATGCCCCCTTTGAGAGACAGAAAGCAGGATGTCTTTGATTTATCCCAGTACTATTTGAAAAAGCTGTCCAATAAATACAAAAAGGAGATAAAGGGTATTTCTAAGGAGGTTCAGCGGATTTTTAGGTCTTACCATTGGCCTGGCAACGTGAGGGAGCTTTTTCATGTGTTGGAGCGGGCCGTAATCGTTGAAAGCAGCCCGATACTCAGCCCTTATTCCCTTCCAAAATATCTGCAAGACAAGATAGTAGATCAAGCAAAGGTAGGTGGTGACAAGGATGGATACAATGGCACCAACGATGATGTCCTATATCATCTTCCGATACTTGAAGCCAAACGGGTGTTTGAAAAGAGATACCTTGAAAGACTCCTTCAAAAGACAAAGGGAAATGTATCGGTTGCGGCAACCATTGCAGGTATAAGGAGGCAAAATTTATATAGAAAATTAGAACAGCTCAATATTGAACCAGCAAAATTCAGGAAAAAGGCCAGGCGATGACACAGGTAACAGTAACTCAAAAGAGACAAAACCTTTCTGTAGCAGTGATAGGTGCTGGTATAGCTGGGATACAATGCGCCTTGGATCTGTCACAGATGGGCTTATACGTCTATCTCCTTGAAAAGAAAGACGTGGTTGGTGGGCTTGTTATGGCCCTAGGTAGGACATTTCCAACTGGTGATTGTCCAACCTGAATAATATCTCCAATGTTGGCCCAGTTGGGCACTAGTCAAAACATAGAGATAATGACCAAGGCTGAGGTTGTGGAGTTTTCTCAAAGAAACAGTGGCTATCGTCTAAGAGTCAAACAAGGGCCAAGATATGTAGATCCTGATAGATGCGTTGCTTGTGGAGTTTGTTCCAAAAAGTGTCCCGTTTCTGAAACATGTGTGTCGCCATTTTATGACAGAAAATGGCCAGCCATCTATCTGCCTTCCATGCATGCAATTCCTAGAGGATATGTGATAGACCAAGATAGGTGCCTGTTTTTAAAGGATGGATCGTGCAGGATATGTGAAGGAGCATGTCCCAAAGGGGCCATTAACCTTGATCAAAATCCCAAAGAGATGGAGCTTGAGGTTCAAGGAGTGATCCTAGCTGCTGGCGTAACACCATTTGAT
>JAMOUE010000176.1 GCA_027068235.1 Deltaproteobacteria bacterium
TCTGCGCTACAAAGTCCTCCCCTCCATATTTTTCTGTGACATACTCGATGACCCTGTCCCTTTGTGCCATGCAGAAGTCAACATCGATATCAGGCAATGACACCCTTTCTACATTTAGGAAACGTTCGAAAAAGAGGCCATACTTGACAGGATCTATCTCGGTGATACCCATTGAGTAGGCAACAAGAGAACCTGCTGCCGAGCCACGTCCTGGACCAACAGGAATCCCATTGTTTTTTGCCCAGTTGATGAAATCTGCCACAATGAGAAAATAAGATGCAAAGCCCTTATCCTTGATTATTTCCAGCTCTTCCTCTAGGCGTGCAAGATAGACCTTGTTTTCTTCCTCCGATAGTTGCAGGCTTTTTTTACGCCTTTCAAAGCCAGCTCTTGCCTCTTTTTCAAACTCGTCTTCGTATGTGGTTCCTTCTTCTATTTGAAAGAGTGGAAAGTGGTGCTTGCCAGTCTCTATTTCAACATCACACTTTGAAACGATTTCCTGGGTGGCTGAAAGGGCCTCTTGACACCATGAAAACCGCCTTGCCATCTCTTCAGGAGGGGCAAAGTAGAGACTGTCCGTTGAAAACTTCATCCTTTTTGGATCGTTAACTGTCTTACCTGTCTGAATGCAAAGTAATACGTCATGGGCGTCTGCATCTTCCCTTTTTAGATAGTGACAATCATTGGTTGCAACAACAGGGATACCAAGTCCTTTGGACAGATCCAGTAGGGCCTTATTTACATCCGTCTGTTCGGGGATGGAGTTTTCCTGTAACTCTAGGTAGAATCTGCCAGGAAAGATGCTTGCGTATGTCTCTGCCAAGGCCTTTGCGCCTTTTTCATCACCCCTTAAAAGCGCATGACTAACTTCGCCGTGCAGACAGGCAGAAAGGGCAATAAGTCCTTCATTACACTCCTGAAGTATCTCTTTATCCACACGGGGCTTGTAATAAAAGCCTTCAAAATTTGCCACGGTTACAAGTTTCATAAGGTTTTTGTAACCACGATTGTCCATGGCAAGGAGGACGAGATGAAAGGCAGCCTCTGACTGACTGCGTGCGCTTCTGTCCTTTCTGCTTCCAGGGGCAACATAGAGTTCACACCCTATTATCGGTTTGATTCCAGCCTTTAGCGCACCCTGGTAGAACTTCAGCACCCCATACATGTTGCCATGATCTGTAATGGCAACAGAGTCGTAGCCATACTCCTTTGCCTTTGGAAACAGATCCTTAAGCCTTATCGCTCCGTCAAGGAGGCTGTATTCCGTATGCAGGTGAAGATGAGTAAACTTTGAACCGTTAGAAGCCATGACTATTTGACTCTATTCCCACTCGATAGTTGCAGGTGGTTTGGAGCTTATATCGTAGCAGACGCGGTTTACGCCTCTTACCTCATTGATGATACGATTCGACATCCTTCCCATAATATCATAGGGGAGCTTTGTCCAATCTGCAGTCATGGCATCAAGGCTGTCAACAACCCTTATGGCTATCACGTGGTCATAGGTCCTTTCGTCTCCCATAACTCCAACTGTTTTTATGGGTAAAAGAACTGCAAAGGACTGCCATACCTTCCAGTACCAGTCAGAGGCCTTCATCTCCTCAAGAACGATATGGTCTGCCTCTCTTAGGATGTTGAGCCTATCTTTTGTCACCTCTCCAATGATACGAATTGCCAGCCCAGGGCCAGGAAACGGATGCCTGTTTATCAGTTCATAAGGCATTCCAAGTTCCTTTGCCACCTTTCTAACCTCATCCTTGAACAACTCACGCAGCGGCTCAATCAGATCCAGTTTCATTACCTCTGGAAGCCCGCCAACATTGTGGTGGCTTTTGATGGTTGCAGAAGGCCCTTTAAAAGAGACACTCTCTATAACATCAGGGTAAAGGGTTCCTTGTGCCAGGTAATCAACATGACCTATCTTGTTTGCCTCTTCCTCAAATATCTTTATAAACTCGTTGCCAATGATCTTTCTCTTCTTTTCTGGATCTTCTACTCCCTTTAACTTTTCAAGAAAACGCTCTTCCGCATCCACATAGACAACATTCAGATCAAACTGCTTTAGAAAGGCAAGAACTGTCTCTGGTTCGTTTTTTCTAAGCAGGCCATTATTGACAAACACGCATACGAGCCTTTTACCAATGGCCTTATGAATGAGAAGTGCTGTTACCGTGGAGTCAACACCTCCAGACAGTGCACATATCACCCTGCCGTCTCCAACCTGCTCTTTTATCTCTTTAACAGTTGTGGATACAAACGATTCCATGGTCCAGTCGGGACTGCACTTACACACCCTGAAGAGGAAGTTTGAGATAACGTCCATGCCAATCTCTGTATGCGCCACCTCTGGATGGAACTGCACTCCATAGATCTGACGTTTGGAATTTGCCATGGCAGCAATAGGACACGAACTACTGTGGGCAAGGACCTTAAAGCCTTCAGGTAGGCTTTCAACCTTGTCTCCATGACTCATCCATACCTGATGCCCAGGTTCACCTGTAACAAGGCCATGAAATATCTCATCCGGGTCATCTATAATGAGTTTTGCGTGGCCGTATTCCCTGTGCTCGCTTCTTTCAACATCACCACCAAAAAGAAGGCTGGTAAGCTGCATACCGTAACAGATGCCAAGGATTGGCACGCCAAGTTCAAAGACTTCTGTGGTTATGCGGGGAGCGTCATCATCGTAGACACTGGAAGGACCACCTGAAAGGATTATTCCCTTGGGCCCCATTGTTTTGATCTTGTCTATACCTATATTATATGGGTGTATTTCACAGTAAACCTGGGCCTCCCTGACACGTCTTGCAATGAGTTGCGTGGTTTGGGAGCCAAAATCGAGTACCAGGATATTTTGTTTGGATGATGTTTGCATAACTACCTCAAATGATTATTGTTTTAATAGCCAGAATCACGCTGGTTAATTTTTATACTGGCAAATAGTAACTGAAATCAAAGAAAATAAAAAGTGTAGAAAGTTGAGAAGAAAAATCTACTGTGGTAAGGTGCCTGTCATGGACGACAACTCTAAAAATCCCCAAAAGGCTGATGGCAAGAGGGATACCGAAAGGGCAGGGCAACATTGTTCTGCAGACTCTGACAAGAATTGTTGCTGTAACGTATCCTCCATCAAGCCAATGAGAGATTCGGTAAGGGCGGAAGACGACTCTGACAATCCTTTCCCTTCCCAAAAGGCGTTGGAAAAAGAGATAAGTGAATACCTTGCCAAAAAATATGGCGGAAGGGTTAAGGTGATTTCACAGATGGTTTTCCCAGGTCAGGCCAAACCAGAAGAGAGCGATAACTCTGGTGACCAGCCAAAGGACAAAAATGGGGTTATAAACTTCAACATAAAACCCAAAGAGCTGGAAGCCTATCTAAACGAGTATGTTGTCAAACAAGACGAGGCCAAGGCGGTTCTCGCCACCAAGATATGCACCCATTTCAACAAGATTGCCTATTTAGAAAGGCGTGGCAAACATAGACAGCCCGTTGGGAACATAAAGAACAACATAATCCTTATAGGCCCAACAGGTGTAGGAAAGACCTACCTTATAAAACTTATTGCTGCAAAATTAGGTGTGCCCTTTGTAAAGGGTGACGCAACAAAATTCAGCGAAACAGGGTACGTTGGTGGAGACGTTGAAGATCTGGTAAGGGATCTTGTCAAAGAGGCTGATGGCGACCTGGAAAAGGCCCAATATGGCATCATATATATTGACGAGATCGACAAGATAGCCTCTACAGATGGCCTTAAAGGCCCTGATGTTTCCCGTTCTGGCGTGCAAAGAGCCCTCCTTAAACCACTTGAGGAAACAGATGTAGACCTTAAAACCCCACACGATCCTGTTTCTCAACTGGAGGCCATTGAGCACTTTAGGAAGACTGGCAAGAGGATGAAAAAGACCATAAACACCCGCAACATCCTCTTTATCGTAAGTGGCGCATTTTCTGGGCTTTCTGAAATAATAAAAAAGCGGTTGTCAAATCAAGGCATAGGCTTTGGAGCAGATCTCGACCTCCAAGACGAACAAGAGTGGCTCAAAAAGATAAAGCCTCAGGATCTTGTGGAATTTGGATTTGAAAACGAGTTCATTGGCAGACTTCCTGTTATTGCGGTGTTAGAGGAGCTTACAGAAGATGACCTTTTCGAGATCCTAAAGAATCCAAAAAGTCCTGTAATAGTTAGCAAGAAACAGGACTTCAGGGCCTATGGAATAGATCTTAAATTTGAAGAGGATGCGTTACGTCTTCTTGCTTCCCAGGCATTTCAGGAAAAGACAGGTGCAAGGGCCCTAGTGAGTGTTATTGAAAGGGCGCTTTTGCCCTTTGAAAAGGCCTTACCTTCAACAGACATAGACTTTCTCGTGGTTACTAAAAGTCTTGTTGAAGATCCAGAGAAGGTTCTTGAGGAACTTCTTACAGAGCCTCATCATCCAGACCGTATCAGCCAATATGAGGCAATCCTTCACCATGAAAAGGAACTCATAATAAAAGGGTTGAGCCTTGAAAATTTACCGGCATGGAAAGATCAGGATCTATCTTTGAGTGAAAAAAGGAAGGAACTCATTGCTCATTTGTGCCTGAAAGAAGACATGACAATAGAAGAGGCTGCTTCAAGTGTGCTTTTCTGGATACAGCAGATAAAGAGCTATGAGGCATCCTTTTACAATAGGTGTGAAATAGTTATTAACTTTGATGATGAAGCGCTAGATAAGATTCTCGATGCATGTAGATTTGATCCGGCAAGTCTTTATACGCAATGCGAAAGGCTGACTTCAATCCTTGAGTACGGCTTGACCCTGATTAGGGAGCGTACAGGCCAGTCGGAGTTTACCATTCCTTCTGATGCAGTTGAAAATCCTGAGCTTTTCATAAACCGTCTTATCCGTATCTGTTACGAATCCAACAACTAGGAGACACTTATGGATAATGGTAAAAAGCCGGTGGTACTTTTGGTTGATCACAAACCTGAAGCCAAAGAGATATTTTCCCAAATAGCCCAGGACTTTCCGTTTGAACTCCTTGTGGCTGAAGACGGTCAGGCTGGTTTTGATCTTGCCAGGGAACATGAACCAGACCTTATTGTAATCAGAAAGAATGTTCCCATCTTAAATGCCCAGTCGGTAAGTGTCTTGCTCAAGCAGTCTGCTACCACAGACAAGATCCCAATCCTTGTCATATGTCCTGACTACTCCCCTGAAGATCAGGAGAAATTTCAGGATGCAGGATGTAACGACTGCATAAAGGATGTTAAGGAAGTTGATATTGTCATCTCAAAGCTAAAGGAGTGGCTTGCCCTATGATGTTCCCAGAATATAGGCCTAGAAGGCTCAGGCATACCGACAGATTCCGTGCACTTGTAAGGGAAAATCACGTATCCAAGGAACATCTCATATATCCTCTTTTTGCAGTGCCAGGAAAGAAAGTGAAGGAACCAATAGCTTCCATGCCAGATGTTTATCAGATGTCTGTTGATAACATAGTTGAGGAGGCAAGGGAGGTGGCAGACCTTGGCATCCCTGCAATACTCCTCTTTGGCATTCCTGAGAAGAAGGACTCAAAGGGTACTCATGCCTGGATAAAATCGGGCATTGTTCAAAAGGCGGTTGAGGCTGTCAAAAAGGCAGTGCCAGACCTTTTGGTGGTTACAGATGTGTGCCTTTGTGAATATACCTCTCATGGCCACTGCGGATTAGTTGTAAAGGAGAAAAAGGGCGTCTTTCACATAGATAACGATGCCACCCTTGAGCTTCTTCAAAAGGCTGCACTCTCTCATGCCAGGGCAGGAGCAGATATGGTGGCTCCTTCAGATATGATGGATGGCAGGGTAGGGGCAATCAGGGAGATATTGGACGATCACGGCTTCGAACACATACCAATAATGTCTTATGCTGTAAAATATGCCTCTAGTTTCTACGGCCCCTTTAGGGATGCTGCCGAATGTGCTCCACAGTTTGGAGACAGACGTTCCTATCAGATGGATATTGCCAATAGCAGGGAGGCCCTGCGTGAGGCCACTCTCGATATGGAAGAGGGGGCCGACATACTTATGGTCAAGCCAGGTATGCCTTATCTGGATATCATCAGTATGTTGAGACAGGAGTTTACCCTTCCCATTGCTGCATATCAGGTAAGCGGCGAATATTCCATGATAAAGGCTGCTGCGCAAAATGGATGGCTTAACGAGGAACTGGTAGTTTACGAATCCCTTATGGCATTTAGAAGGGCAGGGGCAGACATAGTTATCACATATTTTGCCAAAGATTTTGCAAGGGCCTCTGTCTAACGGTTTCTGGCCCAAAGGGCTTTCCAGCTTCAGACACAAAGGCTACAGGGTCTTTCTTTTCGGACAGGCCTTAGCCCTTTTGGGGACCTGGGTCCAAGGGACTGCCCAGCGTTGGCTCGTCTTGGAACTTACAGGCGATCCCTTCCATGTAGGGCTCCTTGGAGCAGTTGCAGGACTGCCCATCCTCTTTTTCTCCCTTGCCGGGGGAATCATGGCAGACAGGATGCCAAAGGTCTCTTTTCTCATCTTTATCCAATCCATCATCATGGCCCAGGCGTTGATATTTGGCATCCTAATAGATATTGGCGCTATCAGCTTTCCAAGTATCCTTTGTCTTGCACTCATACTTGGTACGGGTATGGCCTTTGAGGTACCTGCCAGGCAATCCCTGGTCTACGACCTGGTTGGAAGGGAGGACATAACAAACGGCATTGCAATACATTCGGTTGCATTTAATCTTGCCCGATTTGGCGGCCCGGCACTAGCTGGCATATTGATGCAGGCTGGACTTATGGCAGAATGTTTCTATTTCAAGGCCATATCTGCCATTGCAGTGATTGGGGTGCTTTTTTACATAAAGAGCCGATATGCCAGTTTCAACCGTCCATTAAAGACAAAAGGCGGTTCCTTATTAAAGGATGTTAATGAATTGGCATCGTTTGTAAGGGAAAAGAAGGTGGTATTCTTTATCCTTCTTAACATCATGACCTTTGGCGTGCTCCTGCTGCCATATTCCATTTTGCTGCCATCACTTGGAAGAGACGTCTTGGGGCTAAACGCAAAACTATATGGCTTCATGTGCGCTGCAAACGGTCTTGGCGCACTTTTGGGCGCAGGATTTGTTGCACAATTTGGCCATTTGAAAAACAGAATGAGATGGTGGCGTCTTGGTGCAATGCTCTTTCCTGCATCATTAATGGCCGTCTCTTTCAGTAGGAACTTCCCTGAAGCATGTCTGCTTTTGTTCATAAGCGGTTTTGTAATGGTCATATGCTCTACAAGCGCCATAAGCCTTCTTCAGATCTTTTCCGCAGATGAATTGAGGGGAAGGATAATGGGGCTTTTTACAACTTCATTCATGGGGCTTTTTCCATTTGGAAGCCTGCTACAAGGTCAACTTGCCTCAATGTTCGGAGTGAGGCAAACACTCTTTGTATGTGCCTTCATAGCCTTTGGCATCACCTTGCTGCTAATTAGGCTATCTCTAAATAATCCCATCTCGCATACAGGCTCTAAATAATCTAAATCTTGCAAAAGGTAATATCTTAATGCTAAATTTTCGAAAATTTTTTCACAATGGAGGAAAATCATGTCCGAACCAGCAATCACAGATGAATTTCTTGCCAGCCTTTTCCCTGCAGAACGCACAGATGAATTTTTTGATGCCCTTTATGGCGGTGCAGAGGCAGGTGCATTTGATATATCTCTAAGATATGGTGGGTTTAACAAACAAAACCAGACCCTGATAATAGAATTTGTCTTAACAGAACGTCCAGGCCAGTGTATGGCTTGCAATCTCACTTACGGCCTTCCACAGGTATTTGCAAGGCATCCTATTATAAATTTGAAGGAAATCATCAACCAGATAAGCAAAAAGCTGGAAGGAAAGTGGCAGGTTGAAGAATGGCAGATCGGTTCAACGCAAGTTGTAGATCCAAAGGTCAATACAATACCGGTATTTTTAAAACTTAAGGATGTCTCAAAAAATTAGGGTCTTTGTTCTAGACCAATGGGCCTAAGAGAAAATAAGATTACGCGGACCAAATGTCAGGTGGGGAGGAAAGGGCGGGAGAAAAACCCGCCTTTACCAGAGTCGCTGTTTTCCATTGGTATTTCAATAGATTATGCCACTTCAACACGTAGGGTCTTCCCTAAAGCTCTAGCAATCTTTTCAAGTGTAGAAAGTTTGATATCTTCAGCATGATTTTCAATCCTTGAAATTGCAGACTTTTTAGTATTGAGCTTCCTAGCAAGTTCCTCTTGAGTTAAACCGGCTTCCTCTCTAGCCAATTTTAGCATTGCTCCAATCTTAAACTGCTGATAACCAAACTCATAATTTTTGGCAAATTCGGGATCTTTAGTTTTTCGCTTCTCAATATATTTTTGGAGATCGCTCATTTCTTTAACCTCCTTTGCAAATAATCATTTTTTCTGGCTTCAGCAATTTGTATCGCTCGTTTCGGTGTTTTTTGTGTTTTCTTTTGAAATGCATGAGTAAGTACAACTAACTTTGGACCATCCCAAAAGCCGAGAATCCTGAAAATATTTTTATCCCAAATTACTCTAACTTCCCAAATATCTTCAGTATTAACTAATTTTTTAAAATAATGAGAAGGAACCTTAGGTAACTCTTCAATCAGCTTCAAAACCCATGTAACCTTTTGTGCTTCTTTGGAAGATAACGAATCTAAAAACTCCTCCACAGGGCATTTGCCAGAATCTGTCCGATAAAAAATTATTTTACGCATTAATTAATATTAACATACGTGTTAACTCTGTCAAGAAATTCTAGAAGGTGAACAAGTTTGTTTTTTTTACTTATATTTCAATACATTGTTCAAGTTTTCTATGAAAATCAACAAAACTAAGGAAATTCTAGATCAAGCCATAATAACATCCACTGAATATTTTCTTTTAGTACGGACCAGTTTCATGAGACCAGATGATTTGGAGCCGATTTCTTGATAACCCTGCCCATGGAGACCCTTAAAATGACCTCCAACATATAGGCGAGGAAGAAGGCTCCCAGAAGATAGTAGCCAATGTTTGGCATACTTCTTTTGGTGTAGTCGATTGCAATAAAAGCAGTGCAAAACATCCCGGCTATTGCAAGAATCAACATGAATAGATTGGCACCAGTCTCGTGCCTCTTGAACAGATGGCCTACATGGGTGAAGCCCTGAATCAGGAGCACGGCAATGGCTGCAACAGTGGTTACCTGTTCAAGTGTCATGAAGAGTATCATGGGAACAATGAGGGCAGCGCTTATTATTAGGCCCTCTGTGTTGTTGAATACGTTGTACTCATATTCCTTGGGAAGGGCCCCGTTTTTTGCAAGGGTGTAGCTGATTTCGCTCACGGCATAGAGGGTAGCATTTATGGCGCTTGCCGTGGCAATGAGCGCAGCAGCAGCCATGATCTTGAAACCAATCTGGCCAAAGGCGGGTTTGGCCGCTTCAGCAAGGGCATAGTCCCTGGCCTTTATAACTTCGTCCAGGGAGAGGTTTCCAAGCACCACTATGGACACAGAAACGTAAAGGATGGCCACGAGTATGATGGCAATCACCATGGCCCTCAGCATGTTTTTTTGAGGAGATTCCATGTCTTCCACGCTGTTGGTGATGACACTGAAGCCCTGATAGGCAAAAAATACCAGCCCAAGGGCATAAAACAGATTCATCACAGGCGGGGCCTCATCTATCTTGAGCCTTGAAGGGTCGATGTAAAAGGCGGCAGCCACTGTGAATATGACAAGTATGGCAAGCTTTATTATCACAATTAGGTTCTCGCTCTTTGCCACCCAGGACGCACCTATAAGATTGATGATAGTGAAAAGGAGGATGACCCCAACGGCAAAGGAGTTTATCCAGAAGTGTTGGCTGCCAGCCATGTAGGTAGCCGCATAGGTTCCAAAGCTCTTGGATACGGCAGCAAGGGTCACCAGTTGGGAAAAATAGAAGAGAACACCCAGGGAGCCTGAAAAAAATCCCTCTCCATAACCCTGCACCAGATATTCAATAATACCCCCTCGGCTGGGGTATCTAAGGGCCAGCTTTGCAAGGGAATAGCCGCTCAACAGGGCTATTATGCCACCCAGCACGAAAGTTACCCATACGAGATTGCCTGCAATGGCCCCTGCCTGCCCGATGACAATGAATATTCCAGCTCCAACCATGGAGCCAATACCAAGAAATACTGCACTCCATAGTCCAAAGGCCTTTTTATTTTCCATTGTCTCCTCCTTCGACTACTAGAAATGATAAGCTCGAACTGTGCGCCTAAATAGTGGAATAATAAAATTTTAAAAATATTTTCATGGCA
>JAMOUE010000177.1 GCA_027068235.1 Deltaproteobacteria bacterium
CTATTTGCAGAAACCAAAATGCAATGCAAAAAAACAAAACCAAATCAGGAGAATTAATAATATGACAGCGGCTGCAATAACAAACCTGTTTCCTGGTGGTCCTTCTTTAGCAGGAGAAAACAACGTGCAGGCTGGAACTGGAATAAACTCTGGCAAAGCGGAATTTGCCAACCTTCTTACTACAGCCGAGATGGCCCCTGCTCAACCGGAGCAAGGCGTTGAGGCCACACCTAGCAATACAAGCCCTTTAGAAGAACTCTTTAATCTTTTGAATATGTTATGGGGCTATTCAGCAGATGAAACTGGTGCTGAATCACTGCCTAGCACTCAAGAGACACAAGAGACAATAGTAGACAGTAATATTGAAGGCAGGGAGAGCACACTTACAAACAGCCAAACCCTATCTGAAACTTCGGACAACTCTGCCACTTCTTATGGATGGAACAACGGTTTCATCTCTGAGTTGCAGATGATTCTGACCATGTTTCAACAAATTGTAACCGCCTTTGAGACAACGGAACAGGCCTCTACAGTTGATACAAGCCAGACAGCAACTACCCCTACAGCCCAAGGACTTTTGGCAACAAGAGGGCTAGAGGCAACAACTGCAGAACAGGCTTTGGCTGAAAATCAGGTTGAAACCGCTGCCATGACATCTTTGGCCCCTGGGATAGATGTGTCTCAAATAACCACTTCAGAACCAACTGAAGAACAGGCAACTAGCCAGCAAGAAACATCTTTGGGGCAACCGTTAACACAGCCAAGATTCCCAGGAGACATTCAAGGTCAGAACCCAGATCAAAGCTATAACACTACTAACAACACCAGTACTGCTTATCAAAACATTAGCAGCGGCAGTCCTGAAGGCCTTGTGGCTTCTCCCCTTACTGCCAAGGCCAGCACACCAGAACAGTCTCAACCAGGCGATGTTGATCTGCACCTTCTAAGCGTTAGCTTCAACAAAGACAGGGGAGTTGACATAACAGATCTGCATTATTCCGCTCCCTTTTCAGGTAAACTTACTCAAGACCTATCCTCAAGAGAGGGGGCTTCATTAATAAATGCACCACTTATCGACCAATCAGACACCATCAAAATGACCAAGGCCACAATCAAAACCAATGATGCAAGCCTTGACCTGCAAACTATTCATATTTCACCAGAGTTACTTAAAGAACATAAAGCTATAGGATCTACGACAGGCTCTGAGACAAACATAACTACTGTTACCAGCACAAATCCAGAAGATAGCAATGTGTTGACTATAGATTTTAATGCAAACCAAGACGTTTCTCAGGATTCATCCAGCCTGTTGCAGGATACCCAAGATGCTTCTCAGGAGATACTGCAAGATACTGCTACAGACGACCAAGAAAACACTATTGATAGTTCTGCTACCCGTGAAAGGTCTATTACACCAAGCAGCATAACGGCCATTTACCGTGATCTTGACGGCACTCAGAGCAACACTGGAGACAATAACGATATAAGTGAGCTTGTCACCACTCAAGTACGTGAAGGCATAAATCAGGCCCTCAAGATGAATAAAAACAGGGCCGTACTACACTTAAATCCTCCAGAGCTTGGAAGCGTAAAGGTGAATATCACTGTATCGCACAACAACCAGGTTCAAGCAAGTTTTGTAGCAGATCATCCTGAAACGAGACACATTCTCGAAGCCAACATGCAGCAGCTAAAAGATAGCCTCACCCAGAATGGCTTTTCAATGGCGCAGGTAAATGTGGATGTAAGTGGAGGCTTCAGCCAGTGGGATGGCACTCAGCAGGACAAACTCACACCATTTGGTTATCCCACTGCAGTGCTGAACTCAAACATAGATGACTCAACAGAGGAAATTACAACCTCTCGCTCTGTTGGCATACGTCCTGATGGTGTGCATGTAATAGCTTAAGGAGAATGTAGCAATGACGACCATAAACAATGTAACAAACAACGCCAGTGCAACCCCAGATACAGGGTTAGAAAATATCGAGTACAAAACCCAAGAAGAACATTCAACCCTTGGAAGAGACGACTTCATGAAACTTTTTGTTACTCAGCTTCAATATCAGGACCCAATGAACCCCATGGAAAGTGCCGAGATGGCTTCTCAGGTGGCTCAGTTCAACATGGTGGATCTGATGTACAAAAACAACACTGCCCTTGAAAACATGACCAAGGCCCAGAACATGGCGGCCTCAGTGTCTGCAATCAACCTGTTGGGGCACAAAGTAGAATATGAAGGCGACAAGATATTTGTAACAGAGCAAGGAGTTGAACCTTTTGTAATCTCCAACAATCAAGAGACCCAGGCGACAAATGTAAGGGCATCTATTTATAGCCAGGCCGGTAACCTTGTTAAGGAAATCGATCTTGGCCCAATGGAGCCGGGCCAGGAAATGAGCTTGGAGTGGGACGGTAAAGATCTAAATGGTAACGAGGTTTCTGAAGGCGCTTACACCGTAGCGCTCTATGCTGAAGACTCTTCTGGCCAAGAAATAGAGCTTACCACTAGAACCATGGGAACCGTTTCAGGCATTGATAATGGAGAAGATGGTTTCCCAAAGATTACGATTCAGGGCGACAAAGCGATAGATTTTAACGAGATAACCAAGGTTGAATCATGATGACATATTTATTGCTGTCATTGCGAGGCCGAAGGCCGTGGCAATCTCTTCTGAAGGAGCAGAGGAGTTGAAGATCACCACGGCGGCTGCACCGCCTCAAGGTGACGGCTCATGTCATCTAACAAGGCTCTCAATAAAAAGACTTTAGACAATAAAACAAAAAGAAAATAAAAGTTTAGACATATAGGAGGTAAGTAAAATGGCTCTTACAAGTTCTTTATATTCTGGCGTAAGCGGTTTGGTAAACATGGGTAATGCCATGCAGGTTATTGGAGACAACATCTCAAACGTAAATACTACAGGCTTTAAGGCTGCCAGAAGCACTTTTCAGGATATAATGGCACAGTCCATTAACACGGCAAGGGGCGGCTCTCAGGTAGGTAGAGGTTCAGCCATGTCTGACGTAGCACCTCTTTTTACTCAGGGTTCCTTTGAGAGCACCTCTTCTCCAACAGATCTGGCAATTGCTGGAAATGGCTTTTTCATGGTCTCAAACCCAAAAATTGAAAACAGCATCTACTACACCAGGGCTGGTCAGTTCCATGTGGACAAGAATGGCTACCTGGTAAACCCGGCAGGTCTTCGTGTGCAAGGTTGGGACATGGAAGAGCAGCCTGATGGCACCTTTGAAATTGTTGGCGCAATAAAGGATCTTGAGATCCAAAACACTTCGCCTCCAGTGGCTACCAGCCTTGCAACCATTGCAGTAAACCTGGATGATGGAGCTAAGCCGGTAGACAGCGCAAATACCCTGTCAGACGTTTGGGACGGAAGCACTGGAGACCCTAATGGCGGGCTGAAACAGGGCATCAACTATGAATATAAATCCACCTTTAAGGTTTATGACAGCCTGGGTAATACCCACGAACTTACAGTATTTTTTGACAAGGAACTTGACGATCCAAATACCCAGGGTGATGAGCGTACCTGGGAATTCCTTGTGGCAATGAACCCTGAAGAGGACAAGTCTGGAAACGCAGGCACTGCAAATGCAGGCCGTTTGATGAGGGGCAAGATTCAGTTTACTCCAGATGGCCAAATCGAACGAATCTTTGAAATATACCGTTTCAACGATACCAATGAGGAAGGGCCTCTTGAAGACAACACTGATACCAACCAGGCCTTTGGAGACCATAACTATCCTCAGATAATCGCATTTTTCCAGCCACCTTCTGGAAACACCGACCAAACTACTGGTCTTGACACGACTGCCCAGAGGATAGAGTTCAGCTTTGGCGCTCACGCCCAGATCGATTCAGGCAGCAATCAGGTCATAAGCTGGGCACCAGAAACCATTACTACCACTCAGTATGCAAATCGCTCCAACACCCTATTTTATGATCAAAATGGTTTTGGTGCAGGCTTTCTTGAAAGCCTCAGCGTTGATTCAGAGGGTGTTATCTCTGGCTCATACTCAAACGGAAGGATCATAGCCCTTGGGCAGCTGGCACTGGCTCGCTTTTACAGCCCTACAGACCTGTCAAAGGAAGGAGGCAACCTCTGGAGGGAAACAACAGCATCTGGAACACCCATAACAGGCCCTCCAAGGACAAACGGCCTTGGCTCTATTGCAGCTAATGCGCTGGAACAGTCTACTGTAGACATGGGTACAGAATTCGTAAAACTCATTACCACTCAGAGGGCATTTCAGGCAAATTCAAGGGTCATTACAACTACTGACGACATGCTTAACGAACTGCTCAACATGAAAAGATAAATAGAAATTAGTTGAATGAAATGAAAAGGCCGCCATCCAGCGCGGCCTTTTTTTATTCTCCTTCGATAATCACAACGGCTACTGCCGCATCCTTCTCATGAGTCAAAGACAGATGAATCCTTGCAACTCCCAATTCCTTTGCAGCTTTAAGGGCAGCTCCTTTAGGTTTTAAGGTTGGTGCGCCTGTTGCCAACTTTTCTACACACACCTGAGCTAGTGTAATACCTTTTGAAAATCCAGTACCAAGGGCCTTTACATAGGCCTCTTTTGCAGCAAACCTGGCAGCGTAACATGGAGTAGGTTCAACCCTTTTACTGCAATTGGCTATCTCCTGTTCACAAAAGACCCTATTTAAAAACTTGTCTCCATGTTTACTTATTGCCGCACTCATCCTGGCAACTCTTACAATATCTACACCTATACCAAGTATCATATCTTGCCTTAAAGAAGCCCCCTTGTTTGGAACTTTGCAGTTTCCTCTCTAAGCTTGCCAAACACCTTGGAAATCGCCACAACGGCTGCGCCGCCTTGCGATGACAGGCAGATTGCTTCGGCTCTGCTTAGCCTTGCAATTAGACAGCTCATGTCACCTAAAAATTCCTGGTAATATTTCATGTAATATCATCCCAATATATACGCTTTGCAAGCCTGCCAGATAGACACTATTTCACTACCTAAGCCGTCTTGCTAAAAAAGGTGTGTCAGGATAGGCTATTTAATCTTAAAACTATCTTTATTTTCAGGAGTATGTTTTGGCTGAATCCGTTCTTCCAGCAATAGCATCTGGCCATCCACTTGTTACAGAAGCAGCCGCCTCTACTTTACGCTCTGGGGGCAATGCCTTTGACGCCATAATAGCTGCAGGCTTTGCTTCATCAGTTGTTGAACCTTCACTAACCTCTCTTGGCGGCGGTGGTTTTCTACTGGCCAAGCCCTCCGATGGCCAGTGTGTACTTTATGACTTCTTTGTTGATACCCCTGGCAAAGGGCTCAAACCATCTGAGATGTCTCCCAACTTCTTTCCGGTTACTGTGCAATTTCCAGGTTGCAGCCAAGTCTTCAACATTGGTCCTGGCTCTGTAGCCGTTCCAGGCAACCTGAAAGGGTTTGTGGAACTACAGTCAAAGTTAGGATGCCTTCCACTGTCCAGGGTATTGGAGCCAGCCATAGAATATGCAAAAAACGGGACAAGGCTAAATTACCATCAGGCATATTTCCTATCCCTTCTCGAACCGATAATGTTGTTCGATTCATACGGGAAAGAGATCTTTCTCAAAGATGGCTCATTTCTAAAGGAAGGTGATACCTTTAAAAATCCTCTTCTTGCCAGATTCCTAGAGAAGCTTTCCAAAGATCCGGCTCAAACCATTAAATCTTTCTACAATGGCGACATAGCCTCTTCCATAGTTAAAGATATGAGGTCAAAAGGTGGACTCTTAACCTGTGAAGATCTGGCAAATTACACCATAATAGAACGTGAGCCTCTCAAGGTTGACTTTTCTGGCTATACACTTTTTACCAATCCACCGCCTTCATTTGGTGGATTTTACATCGCCTTGGCTCTAGAACTCGTTTCTAAGACCATGAGTGAAAACGCCACCTTTGGCTCCTTTGACCACCTTTGCACCCTGGCATTGAGCATGAAAGAGGTTGAAAGATATAGAAAGGAATCGAACAGCAACCTTACTTGGCCAGAAAACAGATGGTTTGACAATGCATTAACAAATGTACGGAAAACTTTTTCAAGAGGCACCACCCACGTAAGTGTATGCGATTCAAATGGAAACTTTGCCAGCATGACAACATCAAATGGCGAGGGGTCTGGATATTTTGCTCCAGGCACAGGCATTATGCTTAACAACATGATGGGTGAAGACGATCTACATCCACAGGGATTTCATTCATCTCCGCCTGGCATAAGAGTAGCCTCTATGATGTCTCCATCTCTTCTTTTTGAGAAAGAGCGGGTTAGACTTGTCCTTGGAAGCGGTGGTAGTAAGAGAATAAGATCTGCTATAACACAGGTCATAATCAATAGTTGCCTTCTCGGGCTTGATCTGAAAGAGGCCATCTGCAATCCAAGAATACATCTTGAAGAGAGCATCCTACAAATAGAGCCCGGATTCGAGAACCAAGTTGTCAAGAGACTTGGGGAAATATTCAAGATAAACCTGTGGAATCAGATAGATGTTTACTTTGGTGGAGTCCATGCAGTTGATCCCTATGGCCATCAAGCCCAGGGTGATCCAAGACGTGGCGGAGCGGCAAAGGTGCTTACATAGGAGCAAACAATGAAGATAGCAGTATGCGGCAAAGGAGGAGTTGGCAAAAGCACCATCAGTGCCTTTTTGATCGGGGCGTTATTAAACAGGGGCAGAAAGGTCCTTGCCATAGATGCAGATCCAAGTCCTCATCTTGCAAGGCTTTTGGGCTTTGATGACTCATCCATAACGCCAATTGCAGAGATGAAAGAGCTTTTAAATGAAAGATCTGGCAGGGATGGTCCTTTCTACAACCTCAATCCCAAGGTGGATGACCTTCCTGAAAAGTTCATGAAAAAAAGAAACGGCCTAAGCCTTATGGTGCTTGGAGCCATTCAGCAGGGAGGCGCAGGTTGTGCCTGTGCAGACAATGCAGTTCTAAGAAATCTGCTCAACAGGCTCCTCCTTTCAGAGGATGAAGATATTGTGCTCGATATGGAGGCAGGAGTTGAACATTTAGGAAGAGGCACCATAGCAAGTGTTGACCATATACTTGTAGTTGTGCAACCGTACAGAGGGAGCATAGAGACGGCAGAAAAAATCGATAAACTGGCAAGGGATCTCAAGATAAAATCTCTTCACATAGTTGCCAATAACTGTCAGGATGATGAAGACGTCAAGTTTATCCAGCAGATGTGCGGGCGACCTCCAATAGGAGTCTTTTATTTTAGCTCCGATGCCAGGAAAGCAGAACGCTTGGGCGTGCCCTTGCTGGATGCAGCGCCAGAGATGGTCAAGGCTGCAGATCAACTCATCTCAAAGCTGGAGCAAGTTTGAATGAATAAAAAATACAAGGGGCTTACAGATGTTCAATCCATGAGGGATGATCGTAAGATCCCACTTGACAGGGTGGGAATAAAAAACATCCGATATCCCATTACCGTTCTAGACAAGGCCAACGGCACCCAGCACACCGTGGCCAATATCAACATGTATGTGAATCTGCCTCATCAATTCAAGGGCACCCACATGAGCAGATTTGTAGAGATATTGAATGAATATAGAAGCGAGGTCTCCATAGAAAACTTTGAAAACATACTGAGTGCCATGAAGGAACGGCTGAATGCCGAAGAGGCCCACCTGGAGATAGACTTCCCTTACTTCATAGAAAAAAGTGCGCCCATTACGGCAACAAAAGGGCTCATGGAATATCAATGTGGCCTGCATGGCACCATGAAAGACGAACTGGACATGATGCTGATTGTAAAGGTTCCAATCACCACTGTATGTCCCTGTTCGCGGGAGATATCCGATTATGGCGCACACAATCAACGTGGTGAAGTAAGAGTATGGGTGAGATTTAGCAGATTTCTTTGGTTAGAAGATGTGATAGAAGTGGTTGAAAGCTGCGGCTCTTCTGAAGTCTATTCTGTTTTGAAAAGGCCTGATGAAAAATTTGTAACAGAATATGCTTACAACCACCCAATGTTTGTTGAAGATATTGTAAGGGGAGTTTATCAGGGCCTGTCAGCTCTTCCTGAAATCACATGGTTTGCAATTGAGGCGGAAAACTTCGAATCCATACACAACCATTCTGCGTATGCCTACGCAGAGACAAAATAGAAAATAGCAGACAAGCCCTAGGCTCTAAGCACTAAAACACTCCACACAAGCCTCCTAAAACGCAAAAGGCAGGCACATCCCTTAATTTTTTGCGCGGCTGTTTCTGCTCCTTCTTGGTATGGGCAGAAATTCGACCGATGGCTCACGCCTTACAGGTTGTGGGAAAAGGGACATTAGCTCATAGAACATCGAAGGCATATCGGTTCGTATAGGAAGACCCATTTCCTTTGCTTCTTCCCAACTTATTGGATGATCGTGAGTCCATGTACCTTGGGAAAGTATCTCTGCAAGCTCCTTGGCCTTTTCTGGCCCCATCTTGTCTTCTAACAGATGAGTAACATTTTTCTTCATCTGCCTGAGTGCCTTTTCAGCAATGTCAGCCATGACTATGGAGTTGTCATCCACCTTTTCTATGGGCTTGGACTTGACTACCTTCAGAAGAGAAGCTGCCGGACTGCTGCCCATCTGAGGATCAACAGGGCCAAGAACCGCATGTTTATCCATCACTATTTCATCAGCAGCAAGTGCAATCAAGGTACCGCCACTCATGGCATAGTGAGGAACAAATGCAGTCACCTTTCCTGGGTGATCCTTTACTGCCCTGGCTATCTGAAGTGCAGCAAGCACCAACCCACCAGGTGTATGAAGCACTATATCTACAGGCACATCTGCATCAGTCATCTGTATGGCCCTTATCACCTGTTCCGAGTCGTTTATGTCTATATAGCGCATAACAGGGAAACCAAGCAGATTCATGGTCTCCTGCCTATGCACCAAGAGTATAACCCTTGAACCCCTTTCTTTCTCTATCTTTGCAATGGTACGCTGACGCGCTGCCTCCAGCATCTTCTGCCTTAACACAGGCTGAAGGGCAGTAAGCATAAAGAATATCCAAAAGATATCCATGGTTGTCATGACGCAGCTCTCCTTTATTGAAAAGTTATATTATAAATCGAATCAAAACCTTTCTCTCGATTCCAAAAGCCCCCACGGCCGCATCTGGTCTGGGTAGCGCTTTCTACACTCGCTTTTATGCAGGAAAAACCTGTATGAAATCATTCCGCATAGAAATCCGCCTGCATGGGCCCACCAGGCAATTCCTCCTACCTGCTGAGGAGTCAAAAGGGAGAACGTACCGCCAAAAACCTGCTGCAAAAACCAAAAGGCCAGGAAGAACACTGCAGGAACATCAAAAAAGAATGGAAAAAACAATACTGGCACCATTATTATGATCCTGCCTGTTGGAAACAGCATATAGTAGGCACCCATGACTCCGGCAATAGCCCCTGATGCCCCAATAGTTGGCAAAGTAGAGTGTGGATTTGTATATATCTGCACCAAGGACGCAAATATTCCACAGAGTAAGTAGAAAATAAGGAACCTCACTGGCCCCATTTCATCTTCAACGTTGTCTCCAAAGATCCACAATGTCCACATGTTACCTATTATGTGTACCCAACTTCCATGAAGGAACATGCAGGTAAAAAATGGCAGTATGGCCTTTGGCACAAGCCCCATACTTGCTGCCCAATCTGGATGGGTATACCTAGCAGGCACCAATCCAAACATGTAAAACACCTTTTCCAGAACGTGAGGTGGCAAAGATATCTCAAAAAGGAATACAACTATACAGGTAGCCATAATGGCCCAGTTCATAAGGGGTGGGCAACGTGTTGGTATGCTGTCTTGGATAGGAAACATTACTTACTGAGTATATTTAATTTGAGGCTCAAGTCAATGGCTTTATAAGAGTGTGTCAAGGCACCGCTTGACACCACATCAACCCCAGTTGCGGCAATCTCTCTTACATTTTCAAGGGTTACACCTCCAGAGGCCTCAAGGATGACATCTGGCTTGATATCTCTGGCAATCTTTACTGCTTTCTCAAGTTCTGAAACACTCATATTGTCAAGCATCACAATATCTGCACCAGCAGAAATAGCCTCTATGAGTTGCTCTGTATCTGCCACCTCTATCTCTATTCTAAGGGTATGAGGTGCGTCATACCTTGCCCTTTTTATGGCCTCGGAGACAGAGCCGCATACGGCTATGTGATTATCCTTTATAAGTATTCCATCAGAAAGGCAAAAACGGTGGTTAAGGCCTCCTCCCACTTTTACTGCATATTTTTCTAGCGTGC
>JAMOUE010000178.1 GCA_027068235.1 Deltaproteobacteria bacterium
AGAGCTTATCGTACCAGACGCTCAAGAGCTTTCAGGAGTCCAGTGGCTCTTTTTTAACTCCGACTATTCTATTGACGAATTTATTGCAGCACCTGCTGCCAAATACGTAGAGGGGAAATGGTATTTCTTCAACGGGGTTCACCAAACAACTGGAGAAAAAATCAAGTTTTTTAAAACTCTTGAGAAGACTCTTCCTGTTTCACCTAAGGATCTTGCTGCAATTGAGACACCTGTTGAAGAAGCTAACCCTGGGATACTCTTTAGGGCTGTAAAACGGCTGAGAAAACTTGGCTTGCCTGCATACAGCCAAGAAATGGCGCTTCTAAGCTACTTCTTCTATCCCCTTCTTGGGGTAACACTTTTGTATTTATGCCTGCCAGTGGCATTTTACCGGCTTCAGGGAGGAGCTGCCTTTGGCCTTGTACTTGGAACACTGGTAGCCTTTTCAGTGTGGGCGCTATGGAATATGTTAGTCTCTATGGGCAAAACAGGCACCATCCCTCCAATTGTAGCTGCGCTACTTCCACATGGCATCCTTGTGGCAGGAGGATTATGGCTCAGAAAAAAGATGAAGTTTTAGATAGTTGTTAGTAAAGGCTTATGGACAAAAAAAAGCTGATAAAAGAGATAATAACACGCCTTGAAAAACAGTACGGAAATAAAGGTACTGCCCTCAAATTCCAAAACCCCTTTGAGCTGCTTGTGGCAGTAATACTTTCAGCCCAGTGTACAGACGAAAGGGTCAACGCCATAACTCCAGCACTCTTCAAGCGCTTTACAGGCCCAAAGGAAATGGCCGAGGCCGATCTTTCTGAAATAGAAGACATGATTCGCTCGTGCAATTTTTTCAGAAACAAGGCAAAGAGCATACACAATGCGGCAAAGATGATAACTGACAAGTTTGATGGCAAAGTGCCAGATTCCATGGTGGAGCTTGTCAAACTTCCTGGAGTTGCAAGAAAAACGGCAAATGTTGTCCTATACAACGCCTTTGGCAAGAACGAAGGCATAGCTGTTGATACCCATGTAAAGAGGCTTGTAAATAGACTTGGCATTTCAGATGAGACAGACCCGGTTAAGATAGAGCGTGAACTCATGAAACTTGTGCCTAAAAACCAGTGGGGCCTCATTACATACCTGCTAATCGAACACGGAAGAAGGGTGTGCAAGGCAAGAAAGCCAGACTGTGAAAATTGTGTCCTTAAAGACATCTGCAAAGAGGCAAGAAAAAGGGAAGGTAAGAAATGAACAGATATGTAGCCAAGGTGGAAGAGGCCCTTGAGTTCTTAAAGATAAGGCTGCCTTTTATCCCCACAGTCACTCTTATGCTAGGGACAGGGCTTGGCGGGCTGGCAGAGGCCATGGAGACAGAACTTGTGTTGGAATATGGCCAAATTCCAAACTTTCCAGTATCAACAGCCCCAGATCATGCAGGAAAACTTCACGTTGGACGAATAGGCAAGACAAGGTGCGCCCTGTTTCAAGGGCGTTTTCATTTTTATGAGGGTTACTCCACCAAAGAACTTACCCTGCCTGTGAGGGTCATGTCTCTTCTTGGATCAAAGGTGCTAATAGCCTGTAACGCAGCTGGTGGCCTGAACCTTGATTTTGAATCAGGTGATCTCATGCTCATTAAAGACCACATAAACCTTATTCCAGAAAGCCCACTTAGGGGAGAAAATCTTGATGAGTGGGGACCTAGATTTCCTGATATGTCAAAGGCCTACAGCAAGGCTTTAAGGGATCTGGCAAGGAAGGTTGGTGCAAGTAGTGGAATACTATTAAGAGAAGGGGTGTTTGTTGCAGTGCCTGGCCCTCAACTTGAGACACCTGCCGAAACCAGATATCTAAGGCTAATTGGTGCTGATGCGGTTGCCATGTCTTTGGTGCCAGAGGTGATAACGGCCGTTCACGGCGGTATGAAGATTCTTGGTATCTCTGTCATAGCAAATGTAAACAACCCTGATGACTTTACTCCCATTCTTATAGAGGACGTCATTGAGCAGGCACAAAAGGCAGAAGCCAGGCTTGAAAGACTGCTTGTAGGAATTCTAACGGAGTTTGACGACCATGAATAAATCCACAGGTCCTTTTGTCATAAAGGGAGAGTTTGTAATTACTTCTCCATTTAATGAGCCAATCAGAAATGGAGCTGTTGTAATTGATGGAAGCCGTATAGTTGATACTGGTCCATGGATAGATATAAAAGACAAATACAAGGATGCTGATGTGGTTGAACGGCATTCTGGCCTTATAGCACCAGGGCTTATAAATTGCCATACCCATGCCCCAATGGTTCTTCTAAGAGGCATGGCTGATGATCTACCCCTAAAAACTTGGCTTGAAGATCACATCTTTCCTGCAGAGGCCAAGCTCACCAAGGAAATCGTTGAAAGCGCCACACTTCTTGCCTGCGCCGAGATGATTAGAAGTGGAACCACTACCTTTGTGGATATGTACTTCTTTGAAAGACAAATGGCACAGGTGGTAGATAAGGTTGGAATGAGGGCGTATCTGGGAGAAGGTATCTTTGACTTTCCATCTCCTGCCTTTGAAAATGCAAAAAGGGTTATGGAAGAGACCAAGAAACTCGTTGATCTCTACAAAGATCACCCC
>JAMOUE010000179.1 GCA_027068235.1 Deltaproteobacteria bacterium
CGAGCAGAAGGCAGTAGCCATTCTTCTTACCCTCTTTGCACTTGGAATAAAGAACATCAGGCTTGGTCCAAGTCTGCCTGCATTCATTACTCCAAATGTGCTAAATGTTCTTGTAGAAAACTACAACATCATGCCTATAAAGACGCCTGATGAGGATCTAAAGGCCATTTTAGGCTAGTTGGCTAAAAATTAAGTTCTCTCTATATCTAGAAAAACAGTTAAGGCCCTCTTTACCTAAAAAGGTAGGGGGCCTTAAACTATTCTGACAATGCCTTTTCAATCCTTTCTTTTGTCTCTTTTGCTAAAATTCCACTAAGACCTATTAGACCAATCAAATTTGGGATTGCCATTGCACCATTCATGGTGTCTGAAAAGTTCCAAACAAGGTCCACCTTTTGAAAGGCACCAAGGGCGATGACTGCGCAAAATACAAATCTGTATGGCATCCTGGCCTTTATGCCTAAGATATACTCTATGCACTCTTCTCCATAGTATGCCCATCCTATCATGGTAGAGTAGGCAAAGATTGCAAGTCCAATGGTGACTATAAATCCGCCGATTCCAGGTAGCCCAGCCTCAAAGGCACTATAGGTAAGCGAACTTGATGTCAGCCCGTTTTTCCATACTCCAGTTGTTAAGATCACCAAGGCCGTCATGGTACAGATTATTATGGTATCGAAAAATACTCCTGTCATGGCAATGAGGCCTTGGCGTACAGGATCATTTGTCTTGGCTGCTGCATGGGCTATTGGAGCACTTCCAAGCCCTGCCTCATTTGAAAACACGCCCCTTGCCACTCCATATCTTATGGCTTGGGCAACACCAGCGCCAGCAAATCCTCCAATACCGGCTATAGGAGTAAAGGCGTGTTTCAATATGAGTGCAATTGCTTCAGGAATCGCAGATAGATGTGTTGCAAGGATTACTAGGGCACCAGTTACATAGAAGATGCCCATGAATGGCACTAACTTTTCAGTTACCTTACCAATGCGTTTTATCCCTCCAATAATCACGGCACCTGTAAGGATAGCCAGAATGATGCCTGTTACCATCTCTGGTATATTCCAGTGATCTTTTATTACCACTGCAACCGAGTTGGATTGCACCATGCTGCCAATGCCAAATGCTGCCACAGCCCCCATAAGGGCAAATAGCCAGCCGAGCCACTTGAGTCCCAGTCCTTCAGCAATGTAAAGCATTGGCCCTCCCTGCATTGTCCCATCAGGGAGAATTCTCCGGTATTTGACAGCTAAGACAGCCTCTGCAAATTTCGTTGCCATACCAAATACTGCACACATCCACATCCAGAATATTGCTCCAGGGCCTCCAAGGAATATGGCAGTGGCAACACCTGCAATATTTCCCGTGCCTATCGTTGCAGATAGGGCAGTTGTGAGCGCTTGAAGCGGTGTAATATCGCCTTCACCCTGGGTTTCCTTTTTCCCTCTTAATAAGAGTTTTAGAGCTGGCAATAGTTTGGAAAATTGTATGAATTCTAAACGAATGGTCAGATAAATGCCTGTTCCAACCAAAAGGGCCAACATATATGGCCCCCAGACAAACGAGTTTATAGTGGCTACTACGCTTGCTATGTCCATCTTTTTACTCCCACGGAATTAAAACTGCTGCACCCTTTATCCTTCCTGACCTGACCGCGTCAAGGGCCTTATTTGCATCCTTGAGTTTAAAAGGTGTTGTGTGAAGTGAAATAGGAACCCTTGAGGCCAACTCCATAAATTCTTGACCATCCCTTCTTGTCAAATTGGCAACGGATTTGACGAGCCTTTCTTCCCACAAAATAGAGTATGGGAAAGATGGAATATCACTCATATAGATACCTGCACATATTACCTTTCCTGCCTTATCCACGGCTTCTAGTGCCTTTATCAACAAGCCACCCACCGGGGCAAATATAATAGCTGCATCCAGCGGCTTTGGAGGTAGCTCGCTGGAGCCTCCTGCCCAAGCAGCTCCTAGCTGTATGGCAAATCGTTGTTTTTCAGTGTCACCGTCCCTGGTAAAGGCATACACTTCTTTACCTTGATATGCAGCAATCTGGCAAATAATGTGGGCTGAAGCGCCAAAACCATATAGACCGATACGGTTACAATCACCTGCCATCGAATAAGAACGGTAACCGATAAGGCCAGCACAAAGAAGGGGGGCAGCCTTTTCACTAGTGTAATTCTCTGGAATCTGGAATATGTAGTCCTCAAAGGCACAACAGTATTGTGCATAGCCTCCATCTAGAGTGTAACCGGTAAAACGGGCATTTTCACAAAGATTCTCAAGGCCTTTTTTACAGTAAGTGCAGCTTCCGCATGTCCAGCCAAGCCAAGGAACGCCAACCCTGGTGCCAACTTTAAACCTTGTTGCCTTTGGTCCTGCTTTTTCAATTCTTCCAACGATTTCATGCCCAGGTATTAGAGGCAGCTTTGGGCTTTCAAGCTCTCCATCAACGATGTGAAGGTCTGTTCTGCAAACCCCACAGGCCTCCACCTTTATGAGAACCTGATTGTTATCTGGCTCTGGAGTAGAAAGAGACCTGTATTCCAGTGCCTTATTCTGCTCTTTGAGCACCATTGCTTCCATGGTGACCTCCATATCAGTGTAA
>JAMOUE010000180.1 GCA_027068235.1 Deltaproteobacteria bacterium
CAAACGTTTACACAAAGCCCTCACAACCCTCCTGCTATATGACCCCTCTTATTACTGGGAGCGTAAAAGAGATGACAAAGTGATTGCTGTCATTGCGAGGAGGTGCGAATGCGCCGCCTCTGCAATGACAAGGAGGATTCCTTTCCGGCCCTTCTGGGCCTGTAATGACGGTTAATGTCATCTAAAAAGGCTCTCAGTAATACCTGTCTTTTTTCATTTTGAACACCTAACTGCGAGTTTAGATGCCTACTGACTAAAATTAAAAAAGTTGCTGAATTTTGATCGCGGATTCAACTCGTAAGTGCAACTCTTAAGGTTAGAGGGAGAGCTGTGGTAGCATCACTGTTTTTGGCCTTGAAGCAGGATTGCTGCGCTTTGCTCGCAATGACAGTAATCAATTTGTCATTTTTTTTACGCTTCAAGTGTTAAAATTATTCACAATGGAGGTGTGCACCAGTTGGGCCATATATTTGTAGCAAGGGGGGATGAATGTGGTGGGGCTTTGAATCAGACGTTGGGAAAAGGGCCTAGGGATTCTTGGCGAAGGCGGAGCTAAAAGAAATCCACCCCAAGCCGAGCGAAGCGAGGGAATTTGGATTTCTGCGGAGCCAAGCCCTAGAAACCCTTGGTCCTTCTTACCTGTCTGTGAAAAGACCCAGCCATTTAGCCCCCTTGCATTCCTTTGATATCATTATTCATTATTTTTTTGAATTTTAGAATTCACCGTTTCATTTAGCAGTTTCCTCTGTCAGCCAAGCTGCATATTTAGGTAGAATCTGATCTATTTTTAGTGACAGAATCTGAGGGACCTCGTAAGAGTGATTCTTTTTGATAGTCTCGCATGCCTGGTCAAACATTGTTGACAACGTCTTGAATTTTACCTGCCACTCCTTGTCCTTTTCGATGTTGTCCTCCCACCAGTAAAAGCTGGTTATTGGGCCAGAGACTTGGGCGCAGGCCGCAAGCCTTTTTTCTACAAGTATGGAAGCAAGTTTTTCCGCCTCCTTCTGACTTGAACAAGTGGTTATTATGATGATAAATTCGGTTTGTTCTTTTTGCATTTTCCCCTCCTTTAGGTCTATTGTATATTTTTTATGGTTATTTTGAAGGAAAGATTTTTAATTGCAGTATATCTCTTGGAGTAATGAAAGAGTTGCCCCGTTTGGGGCAATGAAGTAGATTTTTTTCTTAATAGCATAACAAAATTATTATTACATTAGGAATGATATGTTAGGGAGCATGAAATGGCACCTCAGGTTAAGGCAATAGTAACAACAGGTTATGGCACCAACTGTGAAATGGAGATGGCCCATGCTTGCAGGGTTGCAGGTGCAGACCAGGTAGATATCGTGCATCTTAGTGATATACTTGATGGTTCAGTTAGGATAACTGACTATCACTTTCTGAATCTGCCAGGCGGGTTTCTTGATGGAGATAATCTTGGAGCGGCACAGGCAGGTGCTCATAGGCTTCGTCACGCATACATTGCAGGAACAGAAGAAAGATTGATGGATCAGATCCTTGATTTTGTGGCACAAGGGGGGCTGATTCTCGGTGTATGCAACGGCTTTCAGCTCATGGTAAAAACAGGGTTGTTGCCGGGTTTGAGTGGAGACTATGAAAATAGGGTTGTAAGCCTTACCTACAACGATTCCGGACGTTTTGAGGACAGATGGGTTACCTGCCGTGCGAATCCTTCATCTCCATGTGTATATACCAAAGGGATAGAGCGCATTGAAATGCCAGTACGGCATGGTGAAGGAAAGTTCGTTGGTTTAAATGATGTAATAATCTCTGCGATTGAGGAGAACAATCTTATTGCACTTCAATATGTTGATCCTGAAAGCGGCCAGCCAACCCAAGAATATCCTTTGAATCCAAATGGTTCCATCCTTTCCATTGCAGGAATATGTGATCCAACTGGTCGGCTCTTGGGACTGATGCCCCATCCCGAGGCTTATCACCACTACACCAATCATCCCCAGTGGACCAGAAGGGTCTTTGACGAAGAAGAAGGGGCTGGCATAGCACTTTTCAGAAACGCTGTTGATTACATAAGAAAAAATATCCTCTAACAGCTTTAACTCTTGTGAAACAATAAAAAACAGGGAAATGAGTCAAAACACAGCCTCTGCTTCTGCAGCAACCACCATCTTCGCTGACGACGATTCTGCAGCAAGAAAGATTGCCCTGTTTCTATACAGGTTCAGGCGTTTTATCTTAGAGCTTGTCATATCCTTTTTGGTTCTCAGTTTTGCCTTTTATTGGATAGCCCTAGATATCCTCACATTACTACAAATACATCTTGATCAGAGACTTGCCTTTTTTGGGGTTATGGAACCCATAGTCTCTTTGATAAAGATATCTTGTGTGATGTCAGTGATTGTCCTTATGCCGTGGATACTCTTTCGTATCACCCAGGTATTGGTGGCTCACTTTGGTATTACAAAGAGGTTTGGAATAGGGCTTGTTCTATCGGCACTGATACTGTTTTACGCAGGGGCTGCCTTTTGCTTCTTTGTTACGCTGCCATTTGGCATAAATTTTCTTTTGGGCTATCAGTCTGAGCATATAAGGCCGGTTATAAGTGTCGGGAAATTTGT
>JAMOUE010000181.1 GCA_027068235.1 Deltaproteobacteria bacterium
ATTGCTTCCTAAAACATTTCCAATGACAAGTCCGGTTTCATTGCGTCTTAGGGCAGAGATGGTGCTGGCAAGCTCTGGCAAAGAAGTTCCAACTGCAGTCAGGCTAAGACCAATTATAAGCTCCGGGCAGTGGAAAAAGCGCGCCACAGATGCAGCCCCCTCAATTAAAAGGTGAGAGCCTGTAACAAGGCCGCAAAAACTTATGATTATTAAAATGGTGCGCCAAAGATACCTTGGCGGCCCCTTATCCATGTCATCTTGGGTATCAGAGGGTAGGGTGTATGAGTTTCTCCTATTCATCAAAAAATAGAGATAGGCACAAAAGGAAATAATCAAAATTATTGCAGCCAGTCTTGAAAGAATCCCTTGCCAGGCAGCTATTCCAATAAGAATGACAGAAAGCATAAGAAATGGCAGTTCTACCCTTGCAAGCTGCTTTGGTATGGAAAAAGGTTGTATCATTGCAGCAACGCCAAGGATAAGGCCTATATTGGCAATATTGCTTCCTATAATGTTCCCTACGGCTAGATCTGCCTGTCCCCGCAAATTTGCCATAATGGTAACAAAAAATTCCGGAGCGGACGTTCCAAAAGCAATTATAGTCAAACCAATTACAATTGGTCGCACTCCCATATGCCGTGCAAGGACTATGGAATGATGAGTAAGAAACTCTGCTCCTCCAACGAGAAAAAGCACGCCTGCAATCAATTTTGCCAGTGAAACAAAAAGAAGACCCATCTTATCACCATCTCACCTTATCAAAACTCAACAAATTTCCAGAAAACGATATATTAGGGCAGGTAGCAAGCCTTGGCAATGCCTGTGGCTTTTGTGCCAACCATTAAAATAGCCTCGAAGCTGAAAAATAAGATTTATATATGAAAAATTTGCATAGCCCTTTTAGGATTCCAGGGCTATGATTTTATCAGTACTAAAGGCATATGAGCTGTGGTTTCAGCCATGTGCCTTTTTTATGATAATAGGCCCTGCAGCAAAAAAATAGGACACCATTAAATCTTATGATTAAGGCGGGTAATTGGGTAGTTATTTATGGATATTCATATAATTAAATCTGTTGTCGTTGCTGCCGTCCTTGGCTTTATGATTGGTATGCAGCGCTCTATCTATCATCTTAATCATGATGAAAAGAGTTTTGCCGGCTCAAGGACCTTTTCCATTATCGCCCTTGCCGGCTATATGTCTGGCCTTATCAACAAAAGTTATTCAGGAATAGCCCTAATGGCAGGGCTTGTAACTGGGCTCATAGTACTTCTTGCCTACTACTTTAAGGTTGCCCGTAGTCTGGACAAGGAAGCTAACGAGATAGACCTTGGCAGTACAACTCATTTTGCTGCCATTGCCACCTTTCTCTTAGGTCTTCTTGTAAGCCTTGGTTTAGAAAAGGTGGCAGTCTTTACAGGAGTATTAGTTATTGTCCTTTTGGAGATAAAGCCAAAGCTTAGGAAGGTTGAGGCAAGGATCACATCCCAGGATATAAATGCAGCGGTTTTATTGCTCGCAATGACCTTTCTTGTGCTACCAATCCTGCCTAATCGTATGATTGGCCCTTACCAGCTCTTTAATCCGTACAAAACGTGGCTTATGGCAGTGATAATCTCCGCCATATCCTTTGTAGGATACGCAGCCATAAAGGTATTTGGCCACAAAAGGGGGCTTTTTCTTACTGGTGCCCTTGGTGGCATGGTCTCTTCAACTGCCGTTACCGTCTCACTTTCAAAGATAGCTGGGGTTAAAAGACAGATTACCATCCACGTTGCAGGGGCCATTGCCATCGCATGCACCTTCATGTTTTTGCGGGTACTGGTGCTCCTTTTCATAGTAAACCATGCCCTTGCAGAAAAGACCCTCCTTCCGTTTTTAGCAGCCACCTTTGCAGGGCTTGGCTACACTTACTACCTCTTCAAAAAGGCCCCTCGTTATGAATTGGCCTTGTCAGATACCTTTGCCAAAAATCCTCTTCAGTTAAGTGAGGCAGTAAAGTTTGGAATCCTCTTTGGCATAGTCTACGGTGCAAGTGCCTTTGTAAGGACCAAATACGGAGACGTTGGAGTCTACGTTGTGTCGTTCCTTTCTGGGCTTACAGATGTTGACGCCATTACACTTTCCCTTGCAGAACTTGCAAAGCAGGGCATGCTTGCGCCAGTTGTCTCTGCGCTTGGAATAATAACTGCCTCAGTGGTGAACTCCTTTGTAAAGCTTCTTATTGCAGCGTGGCAAGGAGGAAGACGGCTCGGGTTACTCCTTTTTATATACTTTCTAATTACCCTTGGTGCCCTTGGCACAGGGCTTTTGGCAGTGGGTCTAAGCTAATACGGCAACGGTATAGGTAAGTGGAATTACCCCTGCCCCAGCTCCCGAATAACAGCATTCCAGGTCTCGGTCTGACCATAGGTAAAGCGTAAAATAATGATAGAGGCGCTTTTCTTGTCGGTAAGGGTGATCTCATGAAATAGCATGGTTGAACGGCTTGATAAGGCCAGATCATCCATGCCTATTACAATCAGGGGCTTCCCCTTGACATGAAAAAGGATTCTTGTCGGCTTATGATTTGCGTCCTCCAGCAGAATCAAATGGCAGGGCCTGTTGGCGCCAATACCGGGCATCTTGCCGGTAAGAGCCTTTACGCTCCACCTGATCCTCTCGTTATCTTGCATTACAGAGGCTACAAGCTGGGCCGTCTTTTCTGGCAGATCAACACCTAGCGACTTTTCTTCCTCTACTGCCTTCCCTAAGGAAAAGAGCCTGCTTACTACAAAAGTTATCACCGCCTTCACATGGCGGAAAAGCTTTGGAGCGAAGTATATAAAAGCAACCACAAACAGCACAGTAAGGGCCATGGCCACCATTGGATATGTGAAGACCAGGCCCACCCCGCCAGCCACCATCACGTCCTCAGTGACGCTGGCAACCGCGTTTGAGATTGGCTCGGGAGAGGTGTTGATAATGGCCCTGATTCCTGCCTTGGTAGCGTGGGTGGTCAAGGCCACTCCACTACCAAGTAACACTGCCGCCACTTCTACTGCTGGATCAGTCTCACCTAGAACGGCAATAGTCAAAAATGCGGCTCCAAGGGGCCTGATAGCAGTATGTATAGTGTCCCACAAAGAGTCTATGCCTGGGATCTTATCAGTAAAAAACTCCACAAAGTACAGAATACCAGAGATGACTAGGATACCTGGGCTAGCCAGAACCTGGAGCTGCTGAAGCTCTGGTGATAGATGGAGCCAACCAAGATTGAGAGCAAGACTGGTAGCGAATACTGTAAGGTATAAATTGATACCAGATAGGGCTGAAAGGCCAAGAGCCGTGGCAAGAAGTTGTAAAGTCTCCATATCTTAATCGCTCTCCTTAGAATTAGAATATATAAGATTTACGATAATAAAAAATTGTTTTTTAGCAATTGGACTAAATAAAATCTTGATACATGGCTTGAATTTTATGACTCTTTAAAGTATGAGATTCTCAAGAGAAGTATTATAAACTCCATAAAAAACTAAATAAGGAGGAATTGAATTTTATGGTAGTAAAAATTTCAACAATTGTTGTTGCATTGATAATGATGGCATCGGTGGTGCAAGCTGCAGATTTATCACCTGTGCCAGAAAATGCTAAACCTGGTGAATGTTATGCAAAGGTTCTTTTGCCACCCAAATATGAAAAGCGCACAGAGAAAGTGCTTATAAAAGAACCTTCTGAAAAGATCAAAGTGATCCCGCCTAAACTAGAGTGGGTAGAGGAAAAGATTGAAGTTAAACCAGAAGTTAAAGAAATTGTACCTGTACCGCCAAAATATAAAAAGGTTACAGAAACCATTACCGTTAAAGAAGCAGAAAAGAAATGGGCTACTAGTTTAAGGAAAAATGCTCCACCTGTAAGCCCAGAGATTTTGAATGCTGCAAAGGCTGGGGGAGTTGATATAGAAGGAACACAGCCTAATACATGCTATAGAGAGTATTATACACCAGCAAAATACAAGACCGTATCAGAAGAAGTTGTTGTTAAAGAAGAGAGTGAAAAGATCGAGGTAATTCCTCCTAAATTTGAATGGGTCGAAAAAAAGGTCATGGTACGCCCCCCAATCAAGAAACTGGTTCCGGTACCAGCCAAATATGAGATAGTGGAAGAGAAGGTCCTTGTTGAACCTGAAAAAACTGTTTGGAAAAAAGGAACAAACCCTGCTCAAAAAATCGTTGGAGCAACAGGCGACATAATGTGTCTGGTCAAAATCCCAGCAAAGTACAAGATAATAAAAAAGAAAGTGCTCAAATCTCCAGCTACTACTAAGGTTGTAGAAATTCCGGCAGAATATAAAACGATCAAGATAAAAAAACTGGTACAACCCGCCCAGGTGAAAAAGGTTAAAATACCTGCTGTACGCAAACAAATCCAAAAGACTGTATTAGAAGCACCACCATCTTTTGTTTGGAGAAAAGCCGGCGAATCCTTATCAAAGGAATTTGCTTTCACTGGCCACCAGATTTGCCTGGTAGAAATTCCAGCTAAAACTGTCAAGATTACCAAGATGGTTATAGAACAACCTGCAACCACAAAAGAGGTTATAGTACCTGCTGAGTTCAAGACTATAAAAGTGGCAAAGGTTGTGGAACCAGCTAAAGAGATCAAGATTCCTATACCAGCCCAATACATTACTGTAACCAAGATGGTAAAGGTGTCTGAGCCAACCATGAAATGGCAACGCATCCTATGCAAAACAAACATGAGCCCTGACATAGTTGCAGCCTTACAAGAAGCCTTGAACAAACAAGGTTATAATGCAGGCAAAGTAGATGGTAAGCTCGGAAGGCAGACCCTTGCTGCACTAGAAAGATTTCAGAAAGATAAGGGCTTGGCTACTGGAGGAATTACTTACGAGACATTGAAGGCTCTTGGAATAAATATATAGATTGTTATAAACCTGAATAAGGTTACAAAAAGGCCAGGTGATCATATTTCATCTGGCCTTTTCCTTTTCTTTATTATCCAACTAATTACATTAGACCATTATTATCCCTCCTACATAACTTTAGCACCAACTCTGTTTTTCTTTACTCACAATAAGAAGCAATAAACTGCTCACACATAAAATAGCACCATTTCTTAGAAAGTTTTCCTTTTGAAAAGCCACTTATTATTGAACATTCGAGATCTAAGGATCGTTTGAGTGAACAAGAAAAGATCAAAAAGACACGACAACGTGGCATACTACCATGTGGTAAGGCACAAATAAAAAAGGGGCTCCTAAATGGAACCCCTAATGATTTTTATGAGGAAGCCTAAAATTTACTTGTGGCTTGCCCTCATCTGGTCGGCAAGCTCTTTGATCTCGCCAAGGTCTTTAGTCATCATTGACCAGCCATACCAGTAGGCATAGTCTGGATTTACATGGAAGAATGCCTGATATGCACGCATCCTATGCTTCATGTACATCTGGAACAATATCTGCTCTATAAAGGAAACATTCTTATCCATTCCCTTATAGCTGTCACTTGAGGGCTTGGAATAATCAGTCCTCATGAAATAGAGAAAATCAGGATATGCAAATGCCTGGTTGTCACGTTTTTTGAGTATTCCATCTTTGTACAGATCTGCCACAATGTTGATGGCTTCTGCCAAGAGAATGGTTGTCTTCTTTATCATCTCATCACCCATCTGCATCTGGGCGCGGACATACTTTTCAGAGTGACAGGTGGTACACCTCTTGATCATCTTTTCCCTTTCAGTCTCCCAAGACTTCTGATCAAGACGGGCAAGCTGAACGGCCTTTACTGCATCAAGACGTGCAGTGGGCTTTCCTGTTTCAGGATTCAGCACACCAAGGGCCTTCAAGACCACAGCCTGAGCTGCAGCCCACTCTTTGTCCTCGATTGGGAGGCGAACACCAAGAAATCCCCAAGCAGTCCTATTCTCATGAGTACCGTTTGGCAGATGGCAGAACTGGCATGTTGGAGCCTGAGCATCTTTTGGAAGATCTCCCTGCATCTTTGCAAAGTAACGGGCTCCATGCTTGGAAGAAGACCACATTTCCCACTGAGGATGATCATAACCCATGTGGCACTGCTGGCAGGCCCTTGGGTTCAAAGCCTCTTTCTTTGAAAAGGAATGGCGAGTATGACACTCATCACAAGAGTTATTCTGATAACGATAACCCTTGGAATGCTGTGCCTTTTTCTGCTCCTCAGTCTTAATACCCATGTTATGGCAGCCACCACATCCCTTGCCACCTTCCATCAACTCATCAGGCTCAACGTGGGTGATGGGCAGGGCATTCATTGAGGTCCAGCCAAACTGATGTTTACCCTTCTTAAAGGAATTAAACTGCTCTTCGTGACACTCTGCACACTTGTGCTCATCAGGCAAAATCGCCTTGTCAACATCATCGTTGCCCATATGAGCGTCTCCATGGCAGACATCACAAGTCACTTCATTGGCGGCGTGCTTACTAACCGACCAGTCCTTCACTTGTCCAGGTGAAATCTTCTTGTGGCAGTCGATACAGGCATTGCCGGCATACAGGGCGCCTGCAAAGAGACTGACAGCAAAGAAGATTGCAACTGAACCAGCATAGCAAAAACTCTTCTTCATTGCTCCTTCTCCTTTCTTTAGATTTATTAAATTTTAAAATAATATTATTAAAATGTAAATCGAGAACAAGGATAAACGAAGTTTTTCGCTCAAGGCGTTTCTTCTCCCTCTTTTAATACCGGCCCCTTGATACCTATCACTGTGTATTTGATTGTATAATCCTTTCCAGCTTCCTGAAGGGCCTTTTTCAAAATACCAAGCATAGAGGAGCAGCATGGCACCTCCATGATAACTGTAGAAAGAGAAGAGATATTATTTTTTATAAATATTTCTCTGAATTTTTCAACATATTCCTTTTGATCATCAAACTTGGGACAGCCCATCAAAATCACCTTGCCAGCTACAAACCTTTCATGAAAATCAGGACAAGCTATAGCCGCACAATCTGCCACCACCAAAAGATTGCCATCCCTTAAAAAAGGAGCATGTGGCGGCACAAGACGTATCTGAATTGGCCAGTGCCCCAACATGGACTGTTTCTCTGTCAAAAAATCTGGCTTGTTGGCGCAAGCACATGCAGCAGGGCCGAGATCAAACAATTTATTAGAGGGACAAGCAGTCTTCTGTTTTTGGGCAAGATACTCATGAACTGCCTCTTCATCAAAATCTTCTGCTTCCCGTTCTATGATCTTCAAGGCCCCGGTCGGACAGTTCCCAAGGCATGCTCCAAGACCATCACAGTATTTCTCTGCCACAAGCCTTGCCTTACCGTTGACTATCTCTATTGCTCCTTCCTCACATGCAGGAACACATTGCCCGCAACCATCGCACAACTCTTCGTCAATGTGGATTATCTTTCTTAGAATTTTCATTTGCCAAACCTTTCAAACATCCTACTTCAAGTAGGATTAAGATTAATTTACTCTAAAATATACAGATTGTATAGCAAAACATTGACTTAAATCAATATCCTTTGGTAGTAGAAAGGGCATGAATCAAAAACCTGCTGCAATAAATGTCATCTGGCTAGGAATGATACTTATAGCCACAGTAACGGCTGCCTACACAGGAACCATGGACGCTGTTACAAAGGCATCCTTCGACTCTGCAAAGGCTGCGGTAACCCTAGCCATCAACCTCATTGGCCCTATGGCGCTTTGGCTAGGCCTTATGAGGGTAGCTGAAGATGGAGGCATGTTAAAGGCAATTGCCCGCCTGATAAGGCCTATTATGGTCAGACTCTTTCCACAGGTTCCACCAGAACATCCTGCCATGTCGGCCATGATAATGAACATGTCGGCCAATGCCCTGGGCCTTGGAAATGCAGCAACCCCAATGGGCATAAAGGCAATGAGAGAACTGGACAGGCTTTCTTGCAAAAAAGGAGTAGCAACCAATGCCATGTGCCTTTTTCTTGCCATAAATACATCCAATGTAACCCTTCTCCCACTTGGCGTCATAACGGTAAGGGCGGCTGCAGGGGCCCACAGTCCGGCTGCTATTCTCATTCCAACAATTCTGGCAACAGCTCTTTCAACACTTGTAGCAATAACTGCAGCAAAGTGGTTCGAAAAAAAGAGTCCAGATGAAGTATTAGAAGCTTCTGAAGAGTTGATGAATCATAAGGAAGATGGTGATCCAGGGCAAGAAAATGAATCTTTATATCCTATTGTATCCAAATCCGGAAAGATCTTTATTGCCATTACAGTGGGGGCATTTTGTTGTGCAGTGGCTTGGAGATGCTGCCATTTATTAATGGCTGGACAGATAAGTATGGAAACCCTTGGCCACCTATCAGGATGGTTGATTCCCATTTTGATAAGTTTTTTTCTTATATATGGATACTTACGAGGTGTCAAAGTTTACGAAAGCATGACATCGGGCGCCAAGGAAGGATTTGAAACGGCCATAAAGATCATCCCTTTCATGGTTGCCATTTTTGTTGCAATTGGGATGCTTAGGGCAAGCGGCGCCCTTGATCTTGTCATCAAAGCGCTGGCGCCAGTAGTCAGTCTGGTTGGCATGCCTCCAGAGGCCTTGGCCATGGCACTTATGCGCCCGCTTTCAGGCAGTGGTGCCTTTGGAATAATGTCAGAGATAGTGGCGAGAGAACCAGACAGTTTTCTTTCCTTTGTCGTTTCCGTAATGCAAGGCTCAACAGAAACCACCTTTTACGTCCTTGCTGTCTATTTCGGTGCAGTTGGCATACGAGATACAAGACACGCCCTTACAGCCGCTCTCCTTGCAGATGCAGCTGGAATACTTGGCTCGGTATGGATGAGTAAACTATTTTATTAGACTAGCTCTACTTTTCTATACCTCCTCCCAGCCTGTGATCATAGCTTTGAGATGGGAAAAGACGGTTTTCCCTGTGGTGGTAAGATACACGTGGAATATAAGAAAAACCAGAAGCGCAAAGGCACCTGCTACATGCCATGCGGCAATGGTCTGCAATGGCACATTTATTCCCCATTCTGGCTGGTTTGGATAATAGTAGTAGAGCAGTCCAGAAACGAACTGCACTGGCATGATAACCAGTTTCAGAACAAGATAAGCTATCCTTTGAAGAGGATTAAGTTTCTTGTCAGGATGTTTTTCAAACGGGTGGGGTTCTCCTTTAAATATTCCTGCTGTGTAGTAATAGCATACCTCCACGAATTTCTCTTTTATAGGCAGATAGTGACGCCATTCGCCAGTAGTAAAGTGCCAGAATATGGCAAAGACACTCAAGACCAAAAGGGCCCATCCAAATAAATTATGCCATTGAAACGCTTTTTCAAAACCAAACATCTTAAAAGAGCCGTGAATCTCAAAACCTGTTACAAGCAACATGATAATGATAACGGCTTGCGACCAGTGCCAAAATCTTTCAAATCTTGAATAAAGATAGACCTTTTTCATGATCTCCTCTTTTTACTCTTTCTGTTTAACAACCACATCAGCTTTTAACTTTTCTACCAGCGCTAATGAACCTCATGACACCATGAAACGTCACTATGACAAAAGCCATGCCTGCCATTGTCCAGCCTATATAGTCGATGGATCTCAAACGATCTCTGCCTGGCAAATATATTCCTGATATGGAAGCAAGCCTTCCCCCTTGGCGCACATGACACTCGTGACACTTTAGAGCCTGTTCCTTTGGTGGGATCATATGTGCAAGGGGTAAGTGGTATCGTGTCTCTACAAACTCAATCCTGCCGCTGAACGGTGCGCCAGCCTCCTCCATTCCTGCCTTTGCCGCCTTAATCCAATCGAACTCGGCCCAGAACGCCCCACTTCCCTTTTTGCCAAAAAGTTTTGGAATTATCATCGTATGATTTACAGGATCAAATAGCTGTTTGCCTCTGTGAACCTTAAAGGGAAAGATTTTTGATTTTGGATCAGTTGGGCTACCCAGGGGCCGATTGAGCCACACAGGCCTATCACGGTCTGAAATCTTGTCTGTAACAAGGGTATAAGACATGGTTCCATTGTACCAAAAGTATTCAGGCACCACGTTCTTAGCCCACTTCATGCTTCCTTTTTTGGTATGATATATGGGCTTCCCCATGTTGTCTTTTCGAATTAATATCTTATGATCTTTGTCAAATTTTCCCGCAGTAGACCAATCCCACCATATCTTGGTAGGTTTACCACGCCCATACAAAGGCACATGACACGTTTCGCAGGC
>JAMOUE010000182.1 GCA_027068235.1 Deltaproteobacteria bacterium
ACATAATCACCTTTGGCCAGATGAAGGCAAAGGCTGTCATACGGGATGTTGGCCGAGGGTTAGGGATGAACTACCAAGAGGTTGACAGGATTGCCAAGCTTGTACCTAACAAACTTAATATAAGTTTAGAAGAAGCCATAGAACTTGAACCTAAACTCCAAGAACTTTCCAAGAAGGACAAAAACATCGAGCGCCTTCTGACTGTTGCAAGGGCACTTGAGGGACTGCCCCGCCATTCGTCAACCCATGCCGCCGGAGTAGTCATATCAGATAAACCCATGGTGGAATATCTGCCACTAACCAAAGGGCAAGAAGGCGAAACGGTCACCCAGTTCGACATGAAGGATGTTGAAAAGGTTGGCCTTATAAAGTTCGACTTCCTTGGCCTCAAGACCCTTACTGTAATAGATACAACAGTAAAGCTCATCAAACGACACTATGGAGAAGAGATAGATCTTTCCAGGATACCTCTTGACGATGAAAAGACCTACAAGCTCCTACAGGAGGGTGACACAACAGGGGTTTTCCAGCTTGAAAGCGCAGGCATGAAAAACCTCATTAGACAACTGAAACCAACCACCTTTACCGATTTGATTGCCCTTGTAGCCCTTTACAGGCCTGGCCCACTTGAAAGTGGGATGGTCTCAGACTTTGTAAAGAGAAAGCATGGACAGGTAGAGGTAAAATATCTCCTGCCTCAGCTTGAGCCGATACTTAAGGAGACCTATGGGGTTATCGTCTATCAGGAACAGGTCATGAAGATAGCCCAGGAACTTGCTGGATACAGTCTTGGCGAAGGTGATTTGCTAAGACGGGCCATGGGTAAAAAGATTCCAGAGGTTATGGAGGCCCAGAAGGAAAGATTTATGAAAGGGGCCTTGGAAAAAGGGATAGATAAAGAGAAGGCAGAAACCATATTTGATCTCATGGCCAAGTTTGCAGGCTACGGATTTAACAAAAGCCATTCAGCAGCCTATGCCATGATTTCTTATCAAACAGCATGGCTTAAGGCACACTACCGTATCCCTTTTATGACCTCGCTGTTGTCAAACGAGCTTGGGAATACAGATGGAGTGGTAAAGTTCCTGTCAGAGTGCCGTTCCAGCAACATAGAGGTACTACCTCCAGACATCAACAGGAGTGAAGAAGACTTTACAATAGAGGACGAAAAGATTCGATTTGGCCTGGCCGCTGTAAAAAATGTTGGCTCCAGTGCCATACAGGTCATTATCAAGGAAAGGGAAAAGGAAGGACCATACAAGGATTTCAAGGATTTTTTGTGCAGGGTTGACTTGCAAAAGGTTAACAAGCGAGTCATCGAAAGCCTCATAAAGTCTGGTGCCCTTGACTGTTTTGGGCTCAAAAGGGCCCAGCTATTTGAATGTCTAGATGAAGCCATAGATTTTGCCCATAAGAAACAGAAGGAAAGAAGTATTGGCCAAAAAAGCCTTTTCGACTGTGTTCCTAGTGCTAGTGCAGAAGATGCCTCTTCTTTCAAGATACCTGATGTGCAAGAGTGGGAGGAGATGAACAGGCTTGCACTTGAAAAAGAGGCCCTTGGCTTTTACATCAGTGGTCATCCGCTGGATGCTTTTAGGGATGAGATCTCTAGGCTTGCAGTTGTTGGTACAGACGCCCTTTCAGCCGTTGCCGAGGGGAGCAAGATTTGTCTTGCAGGCATTGTAAGAATGAAAAAGGAGAAACTAACAAAAAAGGGGACAAGGATGGCATTTGTAACCCTTGAAGATCTGTCTGGCTCCATTGAGGTCATTTGTTTTCCTGAGGTCTATTCCAGGTGCAAAGACATCCTTGAATCTGACAAGCCCATATTTGTAGACGGTACTTTAAAGAAAGAGGGCGAAGAGCAGGAAAATGTCTCTTATAAACTTATAGCGGAAAAGGTGCAATTTCTAGAAGACGTATGCGCCCAAAAGACTTGTGGTATCATTATTGAAATAAAGAGCGATCAGGCCGGGATAGATACCATAAGGCAGCTAAAGGCAGTGCTTGAGCAGGCCCCAGGTAACTTGCCCGTGACCTTAAGTATTCGGATAGACAACAAAGGAGTAGTTGATCTTGACCTGCCAGAGGACTTCAACGCCAACCTTGATAACCAAACAAGTGAAACAGTAAACCAGCTACTTGGATATCCTGCTGTAAGGGCCCGGTACGAAAGGCAAGAAGAACTGGTTTAACCTTTAGGCTACTTCTCTTCACCTGTTGAAAACCTGTATCCAACTCCTGCATGTGTCAATATATATTTGGGGTTGGCAGGATCTGGCTCTATCTTTTTTCTAAGGCGCCTTACATGCACATCCAACGCCCTTGACCACGGATAAACCTCTTTGTTGTGCCACAAATGGGTGCTCAAAAACTCCCTGCTCAACACCTTGCCTTTGTTGTCCAAAAAGAGGTTTAGAAGATCAAACTCCTTTTTTGTCAACTTGACACTCTTGCCATTCACCTCAATCATGCGCTTTTGCCTGTATATCTTTAATGTTCCAAGATCTACAGGGTCGGTAGCCGTTGAGCTTGACTGATGACGCCTCAGACATGCGCGGATTCGCGCTTCAAGCTCAAGGTA
>JAMOUE010000183.1 GCA_027068235.1 Deltaproteobacteria bacterium
AACGGCGTTTTACTTCTTCATCATCATAGAGGCTCCCAGGCATCATTCTTACGAGCAGATGAAAGTGGTTTCCCATTATGCAGAAGCCCAACACCTCCACAAAATATACAGCACTCATCTGCTTTATAAGCCTTAGAAGATGTTCTTTTTCCACATCGCCCAGCACATAACCATCCAGGGCAGTTCTGGACATGACGTGATAGGCAGTTGGCTCGCCTGTTATGAGCATTCTTGGGATTCGGGGCATGGGAAATGGCTCTTTGTTATTCCTATTTCTTTTGTAGCTTTGATTCTTTAACAGAAAATGGGTTTAAATAGATGATCGGAAAATCACAGCCTCAGCCTAAATTATTTGCCTGTCCCCAATTTCCCAATTTCAATTTCACTACTCAAGCAGGAGAAAGACTATATTGTCTTCCACACGGGCGTCGTGAGGCTGCTTGGTGTTTCTTGTCTGTAGCGACTGTGAGCAATTTCTTGCAGATTCTTGGCGAAGCGAAGCGGCTGTAAGTTGTACTGTTTGAGCCTGCTTTAAGCAGGCGAGTTGTGCAACTTACAGCGGAGCAAGCCTTAGAAGATGCAGAAATGCGAGGTGGAGCCGAAAGGCAAGAAGCCCAAGCAGCCTGTAAAAAAGAACCTGTAAAAATAAACACTTCGCCTATCCCCGATTCCACGGAAACAGCAACCTGAATTATGGGAGAATTCGGCTGTCAAAGTTGACTTACTTTTCAAGGGCAAGATAAAGCTCAAGGCCTACTGCTTCTTTCAACATACTGAAGTGCTTGTCTTTTGAAAGGATAGGCACAGAATTTTGTATAGCATTTTGCGCTATTATTAGATCCGGGATGCCAAGGCCATTAAATCCCTTTTGGATGCAACGCACCTGAAAATAGATTATCCCCTCCCAATGAATTTTAAGAGATAGTCTTTCCACCTGTTCCAGCAGACTGATCAAAGTATTTTGCTTTTGAACCTCTAAAAACGGGATAAGCTCTGCCAATATGAGATCATTTGTTAGGATGTCATTGTCAGATAGCAAGGACTCTAAGACATCAGAAAATTCGCTCTTCCGAAAATAATCAATCCAGACAGAAGTATCTACGAGGACAGGCACCTGTTGCGCCCCCTGATAGTGTCCATATCAATGTTGTCGAGAGGAACCTTTCCCTTGAATTTTTTAATCTGGGCAATCCTTGCCTTCCGGATCAGCTCTTTAACAGCAGTCTCTACAAGTTCTCGCTCAGAGGTAATGTTTGTAAGTTCCATGGCTTCCTTAAGAAGCCTGTCGGATAACTGAATATTGGTAGCCATCTTATCTCATCCAATCATAGTCTGTTTTAATTTTTTATCACTTTCCTCTTTATTTCCCTAACGGAATTACTTAAATAAGATTTTAATCATTTCCTCGCAAATTTTCCAGATAAAGGACCTGCCTATCTTTTTCCGGCCTTTATTGAGAAAACCTGCCAGCAAGCGCCCGTACAGCTTTCTTCTTGTGATCCGGAATAAGCTTGGCATAACGCTCCGTTGAAGTACAAGATGTATGTCCTAAAAAATTGCAAGCTGAATTAGGACGATATGAAAGATGCAGAAATGTGAGGTGGAGCCGAAAGGCAAGAAATCCAAAGAAGCCTACCAATACCAAGATAAAAATAAATCTTTCACCTGTCCCCAATTTTTACCAATTTGCTCTAATCAATTTTCAGAAGTACTCTACAGTTAAATTATATTTTTCTTTATTAAAGGCATCATACGATATTGTCTGACAAATTAAATTATATTAAAAAATGAGTAACACATAAGTTGTTTCTGTAACCCAAACACTGACTCAGGAGAAGGAAGGATTCTTATGAAATTTAAAGTAAATAATGTATGCAACAAGATTGGTCGTAAAGTGAGAACGATAAAAGTGCATTTTATATGGGGAGTATTTATTTTTTTATTATCTGTAAATATTGCCTTTAGCGCTTCTTATAACCCTCTGCCAGATACAGGACAACACTGGTGCGTTGATAATAACAATAATAAAGTTGACTGCTCAACTGCTGGTATCCCTCAAGGTCAAGATGGACATTATGATGCTGCCCAAGGCAAAGTTCAGCCTTCTTTTACTGATAATGGCGATGGCACAGTTACAGATAATAATAGCGGCTTGATATGGCAGCAGGCTGCTGCGGACATGAATAATGATAACAAACTCGATGATAATGACAAAGTAACACGGGATGAAGCAGTTGCCTATTGTGAAAACTTAGAGTTCGCTGGTCATTCTAATTGGCGTTTGCCAACAAGATGGGAGCTTCAAACTATAGTAGATAGAGGTATAGATAGTTTCTCTGGAAGTAGTTCCTCTGTATTTAATGAATTCCTTTTCAATTTCTGGTCATCAACTGAATATGCAGATGATAATAATAAAGTCTGGTTTGTAGGTTATGGAGGGAATAATACATCTGCTTTAAAAGCTAAGCATTATGCAGTCAGATGCGTGGTGGGTGCATCAAATAAAGTAGGAAGCTATATTGATAATGGAAATGGCACAGTTGTGGATATAAGCACAGGCTTAATGTGGCAGCAAGATA
>JAMOUE010000184.1 GCA_027068235.1 Deltaproteobacteria bacterium
ACCACTTTCACCCTATGCCATTGCCAAGGCAGTTTCAGAAGACTATCTCTTTTTCTACAATCATCAGTACGGTCTTGACTACACCGTGTTAAGATACGCCAACATTTACGGCCCACGCCAGATACCGCACGGCGAAGCAGGAGTGGTGGCAATATTTATGGACAGGCTCCTTTCTGGCAAGAAATGCACCTTGTTTCATTTTCCAGATGATGAAAGAGGCATGATAAGGGATTATTGCTTTGTTGGGGATGTTGTGGATGCAAATGTAAAGGCTCTTGAAAAGGGAAGCTGTCAAGCATTCAATATAGGCACTGGTATTGAGACAAAGACTCAAGATCTGTTTGAAAAGATATTTGAGGTTATGAAGGAAAAGGTGAATCTTCCTGAAGAACTTGCCCAAATGAAACGCACCCAGGCACGCGCAGGAGATCTGAAAAAGAGCTGCCTAGACTGCCGGAAGGCTGAAAAGGAACTGGGATGGAAGGCGGCTCATTCCCTTGAAGAAGGCCTTAGAAAGACCTTGGACTGGAGGTTGTCTTAAAGAGTGAAACTTCATGTTGCCCTGGCCCAGCTGGATTTTTCGTCAAGAAAACCTGATGAAAATGTAAAGTGGGCCTTGGACAAGGCCAAGGAGGCAGCACAGAAAGGGGCTCATATTTTTTGTCTGCCAGAGCTTTTCCCCTATGGGCCCCTTCAAAATCTTCACACTGCACAGGATGCTGCAAAAGAGACAGAAGAGATTTTAACGCTTTTGCAAAGGGCATCTGAGACAAACGATATTACCATTTGTGCAGGCCTGCCCCATATGACAGCCAACAAAAGGGTCTTGAATTCCATGTTTATTATCAGGCCCCAAGGCAAAATGTTTCGTTATGACAAGCTTCACCTATTCCCACCATTTAATGAACATGAGATTTTTTCACCAGGAAAGTTGCCTGTTATGGCGCAGTTAAGCCTTGGAGGAGGCGATGAGGTGGGTGTTGGTCCAATGATATGCTACGATATTCGTTTCCCTGAGCTTTCAAGAAATTATTCATGGCAGGGCTGCAGTTTACTAGTTGTTTCTGCCCTTTGGCCTCTTTCTCGGCGTGATAACTTTGTTACCCTGTTAAGGGCCCGGGCAATGGAAAATCAATGCTTTGTAGTGGCAGCCAACGGTTGTGGAATAAGTGGCAGCGTAGAGTTTGCAGGCTCGTCTCTTGTGGCAGCTCCAGACGGCTCCATAGTGTGTCGGGCAGGTGATGAAGAGAGCCTTTCTATGGCTGAAATAAATCTGGAACAAATAAGGAGTGTGCGTTCCTTTTTTAATTCGTCTAAGCCCCAAGGATCGTGGAATTACTTAACAGAAGAAAAGATTTGTACCCTGCCAAAACTGAAAGAACTTGTGAAAATGAGAAAGGCTGCCGGCCATAAACTTGTATTTACAAATGGATGTTTTGACATCTTGCACGCCGGCCATGTCTCTTATTTGAAAGATGCCCGCTCCTTTGGGGATTTTTTGGTTGTAGGACTCAACAGCGATTCTTCTGTAAAGAGAATAAAGGGTGCTTCACGGCCTGTAAATCCGCAAGACGAGCGGGCCCTTGTCCTTTCTGCTCTTTCCTTCGTAGACTTTGTAGTAATCTTTGATGAAGATACCCCTGAAAAACTTATTCATGAATTGGAGCCAGATGTTCTAGTAAAAGGTGCAGACTGGGCTGAAGATCAAATAGTAGGTGCAGATTTTGTTAAGGCAAAAGGTGGAAGGGTAGAAAGAATAGTCTTTGAAAAGGATACCTCTACAACTGCCATTATCGAAAAGATAAAACAGGCTGGTTCATAACTTTAGGGCCCTTGCACCTTCCGGAATGACTGGAGGCTGTGGGATTATCATAGCGGCTGCGTTCTCTCAAAGTGACGTATCTTGTCACTAAATCCCCCTTGGGAAAATTATTGGATTTTTTTTCGACGTCGAATAGATGTGCTTTATTTTCAAGTAGTTATCAAGAGGGTTTACAAGAAGGTTTACAAGAGGGTTTACGAAAAATTTTTCCCAAAAGAGAAAATTTCTTCCTCACCATCTTTTTTGCACTAAATTCCATGTAATTTCAGTAGGATAGCCAGTTGTCAGGTCTTGGCCTCCATAGCTGTGGGAAATTTTTTTCGTAAACCCTTGGGTTTACAAGAGGGTTTACAGCATAAATGCAGTAAAATTAATAGAATCAGACAGTTATGTTGGTATCATTTATGCTGAAATTTATTTTTAAAAAACTAAAAATTGGGAGGGCAGGTATAATGAAAAAGGCAGCATTGTTGTGGATCTTCTTTCTGATGTTTTTGGGAGTACAGACAGCCCAGGCCACACCTTTTCAAAATGGGGATTTTACAAACGGGGATTTTACAGGATGGAGTGGTGAATTGACTGATGTGAATAATAGCGTGCACAACGTGGACCCAGACACGGCCAACAGCTATTACAAAATCGTTGATAGTGATAATAAAGCCCAGTTGAGCATAGACGACACCTACTATCAGAATACGTTCCATCAGATATTTGATCTTGATTCCCTCCTTTCCGGCTGGACCATGGATATTA